>JAAEPD010000214.1 GCA_024222455.1 Aureispira sp. | reverse complement strand
CTGTTTTTAGATTTTTTTTTTTTTTTAAATTTACAAAACTTTACAAATCAATCTTTTATTCCTTGTTCTAATCCTTAGTTCACGTTAATCTAACAACAAATTTTGAATAGCTATGTTATTTTCATAATTTTGAAAAGGAGATTGTACATATAAAGGGACAATAAAAATGTACAATTAAAATATATACTGGGAAGTTATGAGTCAAAAACAACATTTGTTTCAATTGATTAAGTCATTGACAATATCTGAAAAAGGATATTTCAAAAAATATTATACCAAATACGGCGAAAATCAAGCCTACTTGCAGCTCTTTGATGCAATTGATGGCCAAGAAACATATGATGAAGAATCTTTGAAAAAACGCTTTAAAGATAAGGGCTTTGTTAAGCAATTTTCTGTTGCTAAAAACTACCTAATCAAAAATGTAATGAGAGGCTTACGAGCTTATTATTCAGAATCTTCTAAAGATATTCAGCTGCATGAGTTGTTGATTGATATAGAGCTGTTGTACAAACGTCGATTGATAAGTCAGTGTCGTAAGGTCATCAAACGAGCAAAAAAAATAGCTTTAGAAGCAGAGCTCTTCAATAAATATTCAGAAATAGCTTTGTGGGAGTTGAGGTTGTACATATTAGAACCCTTTTCTGATCGAGCCGCTAAACAAGTAGAAGCCATTCAGGCATTTGCAGAAGAAGGCTCCGAAAAAGATAAAAATCTTGTTGGGTATCGCCATTTGGCTTATCATGTTTTTAAGAGAAGTATGAAAGAAGGAACTTCTAGAAAACAAGAGGACATGAAAGCTTTTGTAGACATGTATGCTAAAAATGATTTGTTGAAAGACACCAACCAAGCTATAAGCATAACTGCCTTGGGAGGATATCATAATCTTTGGAGCAAACTCTATGAAATCCAATATGATTATCAAAGTAGTTATGAAGCAAGTCTAGCTTTTGTGAAGCTGATACAAGGCAATCCTTCAATTTTTGAAGACTATGTATCTGCTATTGTTATCCCTGCACACTATAACTTATTAGTGACTTGTGCCTATCTAAATAAAAAAGAATCCTTTTTTGAAAACTTAGATTATCTCAAAAGAGTCCCAGATATTTACAAACAGTCAGATAAGGTTATTCGTCGAATTCTAGATTTCTATTGTACAAATATAGAGCTGTTGTATTATGTACAAAATGCCTATTTTAAAGAAGCTATAGATGTCATACCTAAAGCTGCAGAATTGGTTGCTGATAAATCCAATAATAGTTTAGGATTCTTGTTTATAAAAATAGAAATGTGCTATACTATAGCCTATGCCTATTTTGGAGTAGAAGATTATGACAAATCTATCGATTGGATTAATAAAATAATACAAGAAGAACGAATAGAATTGCGGGAAGATCTATTGTGTTATGCACATCTTTTGAGCCTAATTAATCATTTTGAACTTAATAATTATAAGTACATTTCGTATAAGCTGAGGACAACACATAATTATATCTCAAAAATGCGTAAGAGCTATAATTTTGAGCGTACAGCACTAAAGTTTATTAAGAAGATGCTACGAGTGAAGGACAAAACGGAGATGAAAAATACAATTCAAGCTTATAAAGGTAAATTTGAAGAAATATCCAAAGATCCTTTTGAGCAAGAAGCCTTCAAAAATTTTGATATTACGAGTTGGTTAGATAGCAAATTGACTGGAACTGAATTTGCAAAAATTGCCGCTCTAAAACGCGAAAAAGAAAAATAGCATTGCTGCCAAATCTTGCAACAATGCTATATAAAGTACTTTATAGAATAGGTTGGTGTTTATTTCCCTTTTGGAGGCTGAGGAGGACGAGGTTTATCATGTGGTGGTCTAGGTGGTCTAGGAGCACCTTTTTCAGCTCTATGCTTTTTCTTTAGCTCATCCAATTTTTTCTTCTGGTCAGCAGTTAGTTTGTTCTTTATTTTGATCATTAAACCCAACTTTTGCTTTTTCATTTCTCCTTCTAAAGCTAAAATTTTATCTAGTTGAGCATAGGTTTTAGCTTCATCTACCTTCTCTGCTTCCAGCAATTTTTTCATTGCTTCTTTTGCGTCATGCATTGCCCATTTCTTGGCAGTAAATGTTGATTGCGTTTCTTGTGTTACTTTGATGATATACTCCTGTTGTTCCTTAGTCAGTTTTATGTCTGATTTATGGTGCATAATCATCTCTGGAGGATAAAAATGTTCACCTTTAGGATCCATAGGGTTGCCATGATGCCCTCCTTTGTGGTGATGCCCACGAGGTGGTTGAGCAAAACTATTATAACTGATGAGTAAACAGCTTAGAATTAGTAGGCTGCTAGCTACTTTTGACCATATTTTCATTGTTTCTATGTTTTATGTTCTAATTTAATTCAATTTTATTAAAGTCTTCTTGTTCAAATTCGTTCTGATTTGTGGTTTGCATCTCCAGCCTAGGCATGCTCAGTAGAGCATCTGAAGGAGCTTCCCATGTTAGGATAGATTCGGCAGACTCTGCGTTAGACTGATAATCAGCTGTAACAGGATCGTAGGAATAATCATAAGAGTCATCATAACTTAAGAGAACATTGCTACTTGGTTCCCACGTATTTATATCACTAATTTCTAGATTAACATTGTCTAATGTATAAGAGGGGGGTGTATCTTGGAATCGAATCCACAAGCCCACTAATCCAATGATAGTAGCTGCGGCCATGCTTGCTCGAACAGTCCAGTTCCAATAGGGGCTTTGGGGCTTTTGTTGCTCTTGAGCCTTCTTCCACATTAGGTCAAAATCAGGAGCATCCTGAGCATCCTCCTCTTGGAGCATCCCAAACAACTTTTTGAATTGGTTATCATTTATATTATTCATAATAGGAGAATATTAATTGAGTAACAAAGCTTTCCATGCAGCTCGTTCTTTGAGCAAAATGCGCAATTTCTGTTTGGCACGATCATAATGTTTTCGAGCAGAGCCTATCGAGGTGCCCATGATATTAGCAGCCTCCTTTATAGTAAAATCATGATAAAAAACAAGCTGCATTATTTCTCGTTGTTTGTCTGACAGTTGCTCTAAACTCAATCGAAACAATTTTTTTAGCTCTTGTTGTTCAGTGCCATATTGATCTACAGAATCATCAGCCAAATCCTTGACCACTTCTAGTGGAACTGCTGTCCATTTCTTTTTGCGATGTTGATCTATTGCAGTATTTCGAATAACAGAAAACAGCCAAGTTTTGAAACTCGATTTATTGCGATACTGTGCTCGTCCTTCTAATATTTTTAAATAAACCATTTGTAAAATATCTTCTGCCTCCAGTTTTTGGTTGTAACAACAGCGTAGTGCCCAACCGAAACTTTCGGTATGTAGCTCTTTGAGTTGTTTGCCTAACTGTTGAGAATCGTTCATTAAAAAGATATTTTCTGTTTGATTGGTATATAAGTCGCAATAGGGTGGAGAATATATGACAAGAAGGGTCTAAAAAAATAAAAAAGAGCTCTAGTCCCCTTTTTAAGGCACTTTATTTCAGTTAAATATACAACAAAAGTTATGTAAGGACTAGTTTGTTAAACTAAAGGACTTAAGCAAGCGATTATTTAGGCGATTGATTTTTATTATATTAGAGTTATGAAGTATTTAAGCACGATAATTCTATTGTTAATCAGTTCTTGGCTAGAAGCTCAACAGCTTTCTTATGCTACCTTAGATAGTTTGATTGATATCAATCTCAAACACTATAATTATGAACTAGCAGAGGAATATTCTGCAATACTAGAGTTTAAGGCATTGAATGAATATGGTCCTTATCATCCTCGCTACCAAAAGGCTCTAGAACAACAAATAAGAACCTATCAAGTCTTAGGCCGTCCTAGAGAAGCTATGTTGATGGCACAAGAGGTCCTAGAGATACAACTGCATTTGTCATTTGGCAAAAAAGATATAAGTTATTATCACTATTTAGATAGATTGATTCGTGCACATTTTAATGCTTGTTTACCTTCTAAAGACATACTTATAAATGATTTATGGGCAACATACCAAGCCCTTTATCCTGATCTAAAAGATTATCAATATTGGTCTATTGCTGCAGATTTAGCAGATTGGTATTATTGTAATGCTCAATACAAAAAGGCTTTGGGGCTGTACAAAAAGGTGCAAGATTTTAATCAAGGATACAGTCGTGAGTTAGGAATGACCTATAAGGCTTTAGGCCATTACTCTAAGGCTTTAGAGGCTTTTCAGCCTTTGTTAGGAACAACACTAGATTATGAAATTAAGGATGTTTTAGTAGAGATTTATGAGCATTTAGGAGATAGCCTAAAAGCTAAAGAACTTACTGTAGAAATAGAACAAAGATACTTGCCTGTAGAAATTTCATTTGAGGCTTTAGATAGTTTAATGCGAGTCAATCGTTATCAGTTGAATTATGATATGGCAGTGCGTTATGCCGAAATCAAGGAAGAAAAGGCAATCAAGGTTTATGATGCGTATCATCCAGTTTACCAAGAGGCTTTATTGGATTTGGCCTTTATGTATGGATTTATAAGGCGCTATGAAGAAGCTACATTATTGTGTGAGGAGGTTTTAGACATACAAAAGCACCTGTCTTTGGGCAAAAAGGATCAAGCTTACTTAGATAAGGTTAAGACTATTTTAGGTAAGAACTATCAAGGCGAACGAGCGCCAGATAAGGATACATTCCTAAACGAGGCAATGGTTGTCTATGAGCAGTTGAATAAAGATACTGAGAGTTCTATCTATTTAGATTGGAAAGACAAGTTGGGGAAATGGTATTTTGCTCAAGGCAAATATAACAAGGCTGTTGAAACCTATGAGGAGTTAGTTGCTGTGGATCATAAATACGCAGTTTCTTTGAGTAGAGCTTATTTGAGTTTGGGGCGCTATGAGAAGGCTGAAGTGGTTTTGAAAAAAATAGAAGAAGATAGATTAGGAAAGAATTTAGTATTGATAGAGGTGTATCAGGCAACAGCACAGCATGAAAAACTCTTGGCACTTTGTAAAAAAACAATTAAAAAATATCCATTTCAGAAAGATAGGTTACTCACCACTATGGGGGCTAGTTACACAGCACTAGGCTATACCTATTATGCACAGGATGCTTACACTAAGGCATTAGAGTTATATCAAAAACTGCCTGCTTTTGAGCAAACCTTAGATTCTACTAAAGGTATGATGATGGTAGGGGAAGATATTTATAAAGTAGGATTGTTGTATTCTAATTTAGGGCAATTTGATGAGGCTAAACAATGGTTCAAAAAGGTTTTGGAGATTTATCCTAGTACCTATGCAGAGCATCGAGATGCTTTGAGAGAACTGTTTTTACAATCTTGGAAACAAAAAGATTATGTTCTAGCCGATAGCTTAATGTTGGAGATAAACAAGAATACAACTTACTTACTTGAAGAGTATTATTCTAAGTTGAGTGAGGAAAAGCGCTTAGATTTTTATAGGACTGTAGAGCAAGATATAGAGCTGTGTTATAGCTATACTAGTCAACAAACTGATTTAGATTCTACAATGGCTGTTGCTGTGCAAGAGTTGAGTTTGGTGACTAAGAATCTATCTTTGCAAAATAGTGAGCGCTTTTTAAGTTTAGTGTTGGCTGATCAAGATACTACTTTAGTGGGGGTATATTATGAATGGTTAGCCATAAGAAGGCGTATCGTAGAGGCTTTGGCTATGTCAGAGGAGATGTTGGCTATGCAGAAAATTGATTTAAATCAGTTGTTATCTCTAGCCGATGAAAAAGAACAAGAATTGAGCTTGCGTTCAACTGCTGTAGAAAAGACCCTGAAAAAACAAACTACTGTAGTGACTACCTTAACCCTAAAAAGGAAGCTGAAAGAGCAAGAAATGTCTGTCGATTTTTTGAGTTTTAGGGAGTACAAAAATGGACAATGGTCAACAGACATTTTCTATTATGCTTTGGTCCTAAAAAAGGATTGGAAACAGCCTAAGTTGATAAAACTAACTAGCCAACAAAAGTTGAATATATTTTTGGAGAAAGAGGTGAGTAGAGTAGGGCAGAATTATATAGCAGATATTAGTTTTAGTGGAGCCTTGTATATGTTGTTGTGGCTGAAGTTAGAACCTTATCTAGAGGATGTAGAAACTGTACATTTGTGTCCAACTAGGTTATTGAATAAGTTGGCTTTTGGGTCGTTGCAAAACCCATTGAATAACAAACGTCTAATAGAAGAATATGCAATTCATTATTATGGAAATTTACGAGATTTTGTCTTAGAAAAAGCAGTTTCGGATACTAAACAAATAACCTTATTTGGAGGGATTAACTTCTATGGAGATATTGCTCCTGAAGCCGATGATTTTAATCCTCAAAAAAGGGATTTTACAAGAGGATATCCTTTCAACCTTTTGGGGGGAACATACCGAGAAACCAAGTCGATTGATTTACTTTTTGAACAAGCTGGATGGTCTCCTAAATGGTATATTGATAATCAAGCTAGTGAAGCTCAATTTAGGAGCTTACTAAGCTCAGATTCTCCTCCCAATATATTACATATTGCAACACATGGATTTTTCTTTACAGAGTCTAATGTAGAAAATAAGCAGTTTACACCCATAATCAGAAACCTTTATCAGTCGACCAATCCATTGTTTAGGTCAGGTTTGGCTTTTGCGGGAGTCAACAAAGTTTGGGTCGATGGAGCGTATGTAGATAGTGAAAATGATGGCGTATTAACAGCTTATGAAGTTGCAAGCATGGACTTACACCAAACAGCTTTGGTAGTCTTGTCTGCATGCGAAACGGGTAGGGGAGATATCGATAAAAATGAGGGAGTAATGGGCTTGCAGCGAGCATTTAAGTTGGCTGGGGTAGAACAGCTGATTATTAGTTTATGGAAGGTGCCTGATGCCCAAACAGCGACACTAATGGAAACTTTCTATGAGTATTATTTGGAAGGGTTAAGTATTCCGAATGCCTTTAGGCAAGCTCAGTTAGATCTTCGTAGACAACATCCTAATCCTTATTATTGGGCAGCTTTTATCTTGATGGAGTAGAGTTATTTTAGCATAGTTTCTATCACTGCATAGGCAGTTTCTCCAGCACCTGGAACTGTTGCACCATTATCAGCGGATAAAGCTTCTCCTGCAAAGAAAACTTTATTATCTAAAGGTTCTAAAAGAGTCTTGACTGTCTCTTCTTCAGATGCATTAAAAACATAACTATAAGAACCTTGAACAAAAGGCTCTTTCGACCAATTTTGGACAATATGTTTGATATAGGTCTGAGATGCTTTACCATCAAAAATGCTATCCAGCTCAACCAATATTGCATTAAAAATGGCATTATCATCTGCTAAAGAGGTATATGCAGTAGCTTTTTTGCCCACAACAAAGAGTCCCAAAACATTTTTATCAGAATCTTTGCCAAATGCTGCATTATAAAACAGTTTGTCTTGTGCTTGTACTTCACTTAGCAAACCTCCTGTAAATAAAATATCAGGATAAAATTTTTCTGAAAATTCAATAAAGACTTTTAAACCATCAGGCATTTCAATACTATCAATAGCTGCTTTTTTTGTGGCAGGCAGACTAGGAACAAAATCTATACTTCCTTCTTGCAATATTTTAATGGGAACAGTCACCAAAACTTTGTCAGCCTCAAAACTATGACCATTTGTAGTGTTGATAGTCACCTTCTCTCCTGAATAATTAATCTTGTTTACAGGACTATTATAAACAATTTTGTTACTGATATTGGAAGCAATGTATTTCTCAAAAAAGCCATACCAAGTAGTATTCTTAAATTTATATTCACTATAAAAGTTGCCCCCAAAGTTTTGTTTTTTTAGCTTGTTATTCTTAAAGTTGTAGACAGTGTCAGGACTATAGGTAATAACATCTATTTCAGCATTTATAGAAGCATCACTTATCAATTTAGCTAAAATAGAAGGATCTTCATGTATCCACTCTGCTCCAATATCAATAGGGAAGTCAGCAAAGGTATTATCTCTTTTGATTCGACCTCCAAATACTGATGAAGCCTCAATTATCTGAAAATCGATGTTGTATTTGTTGAGTAAATAACCAGCTGTAAGCCCAGCAGCACCAGCTCCTATGACAATCACTTTACCCGAAAAATTAACATCAAAATCTGGATACAATAAGCCATTTTCTTTATCGCAAGATTCTAAAAATAGGGATAAGAAAGGAAGCCCAGCACCCAAAGCAGCAAAGTTTTTGATAAATTCTTTTCTAGTCATAATTGAATATTATTTATGGGTGGTTTCAGTCTTTAAAAGATTAAATTTAAGACCTAATTCAAAGGCAAAAAAAGTAGCATCTTCGATCGTAGGAGACATTTTTCGACCAAAAGAAAGTTTAGTATACCAACCTATTTTTTTATTAGCATAATTCCCAAATCCAAAATTTATGGTAGGCAAGAAGTAATGTCTTAATTCTCTGTCTCTTTTAGCAACATCTCCACTGTTGAGAGTTATGGTGTTACTAAGCACTTGATTGGCGATCAGATAGCCAAAACCTAATGAGGGGGAGATATAGAAGTTTTGTTTACTGTTCGTGATTTTATAACCCATGTCAGCATTCAACACAAAGCTAGTATGATTGCGTGGTCGAAAGAATACACCAATTTGTGGGCTGATAAATAGACTGCTAAACTTCAGTTTGACATCTTTTTCCTTGACCCACTCTTTTATGTTGAAGAATGAGCCTATTTTTACCCCAGATTGTATAGCATATGGAGCATAATATCCGATAGAAATTAATTTATCTTTTTGTTGTGCAAACAGTTTAAAGGTTGTTATTAGAAGAATAACAAATAGTGCCACTTTTTTCATCTATTTAGATTTTTGACTTTTAATAAGGTCTGTATTAATATAGAAAAAAGTAAAGTAAATGTGCTTATGGGAAGTAGCTTATTCTAGTTTTGCTTCATTCTTTGACTTCAAAATGACCATTGTTAGGATGTTTAAAATGACACTCACAGGTTAAAGTTTCAGAGCTTTCTATCCAAACTAATTTTTTCTTAGCGTTAAGCTATTTTTTACTTTAGCCTTAAATTTTACTTGGTATTTTTGTCTTCTCGAAGGTTATAGAATCTCTGATTAATGGAATATCAAAATCGTATTGCATTATACCTTTTGTGCAATATAAAAACCATAGTTGAAGTACTCTTTGTATTTTATATATTTTCGGATTTCTTCTTTTTCTAAAGCAACAATATTTTTTGCAGCTGGTGAGTTATTATGCTTTTCAAGGAAGTTTTTAAACCTGTCTTCTGTTGGCTTATAGTAATTATCCATCCAACAACTTTCGGGGAGTGTGAAATACCCAATTGGTGAATATCCGTTTTTTTCTAGTAGTTTAATTTTATTGGAGGCGGTATCAATTTCTGGGTACTCCTTTTTCCAATGTTCTTCGATTTCTGTAGGTCTTGAATTGGTTGTCCAAGTGAGTTCAGATACAGCTAAGAATCCATTAGGTTTTATGAAATTTCTCCATTCCTTTATTCCTTTTTCAAAACCCATTATATAGATAGCGCCTTCTGACCAAATAATGTCAAACTCATTAGGCTCAAACGGAAGCTTTTCCATTGACCCTTGAATTGTTTCTATCTTTTCTTCAAGCCCTAATCTTTCTGCATTTATCTTCAACTTGTCTAGGAACTCAGAAAAGAGATCAATAGCATATATTTTACCTGTTGTATTTTGAGCTAGTGCAATAGTTGGAGCACCAGAACCGCAGCCAATATCAGCAATCCTTAATTGATCCTTCTTGATTATATCTTTGATTAAGTTCAAGGCTTTTAGAGTCTCAGTTGTACTGCCAGGGCCTTGCCTTTTACTAGCTTTATGTAAATCGACTAACAATTCTAAATCTGTCATTTTTCTTATATGTATGCTGTCTTATTCAATATTGCAACTAAATAGAAACCTGACCATTTTCAAAGTAATGGATTTTCCCAGGAAACGATTTAGTTATCTTGGGAGTGTTAGTGGCAAAAAGGACTGTAGTTTTAGATGCCTGTGAAAAGGAGTAAAGAAAAGTTAAAATATCGTCAGTCGCCTCTGCATCAAGCATACTTGTTGGTTCGTCTACCAGCAGTAAGCTAGGTTGATTGAGAAGGGCTCTAGCTATCAAAGCACGAACATAATTAAGCTTGGAGAGTTCATGTGCTTTTTGCAATCGCATCTTATCTAAGTGCAAAAGTTGAATAACTTGATCAATTCTATTTTTGCGACGCTCAGGGTCGATCCAATCTGTAGCACGCAACACAAAATCTAGGTTTTCTTCTATGTTGAGGTGTTCGAGTAGCTCAAAGTCTAGGCTAACAATACCTAACTTCCTCCTCAAAAAAGGAAGTGTCTCAAAATTTAAGTCTTGGAGAATTAGGTCATCTACTCTTGCACTCCCTTCTTTTAGAGGTAGTACACCATAGAGAGTTTGGAGCAAACTGCTCTTCCCAGAACCAGTTGGACCCAAAAAATAAATCCATTCCCCTAAATTGATTTTTAGGGAAACATTATTCAAAACCAAAAACTCATGTCTATACACTGTAATCTGGTCGACTTCTATAAAATAATTCTTGTTGTCTTGCATACCATCAAAATTATGTGTAAATTTAGGATATTTTATTGCAAAAAGAGGGGACACTGATGCAATAAATTATAAAAACCCAATTATCACAATAATATCGTTTCTTAACGCTCTTGAAGCACAAGAATTCCCTACAATGAAATTAAAATTTTTTAGTGTTCTAGTTTTTATAGGCATAGGATGCATAACATCCTGGGGCCAAGTCTCTAAAACTATACACCAAACCTTTACGCTTGACGAAGCTGAGAAAGTTAATGTCAATGTAGTTGGTACTAAAGTGGAGATGAAAGAGACAAAAGGATCAAGAGTTCTTGTCGAAACTCATATCAAAATTTCAGTACCTAACGAGGCTCTTCTTAACTACATCGTCAATAGTGGACGTTATGATCTACTCAAAGAAGTTGATAAAACAAATGGAGAGCTTACTCTAAAATCTAAAAAAACACGAGATGCCCTTATTATAAAAGGGAAGGAAGTAAGTGAAGAGTTAAGTTACACTATCTATATGCCTACCTCTATAAAAGTTGCCAATAACAGTACTTTAGTCGATAATGATGGAGAATAATACTCTATCTTATATGAATATTTAATTCATGAAAATTGTAGCCATTTCTGATACTCACGGACAACACCATAAGCTTGATTTGCCTACTGGTGATGTACTTATTCATGCTGGGGATATTAGTAAAAAAGGCACTTTGCCTCAAGTAAAAGACTTCCTTCATTGGTTTGCTCAATTAGACTTTCAGTACAAAATCTTTATCGCAGGCAACCACGATTTTTATTTTGAAAAAGCAGCTGTAGAAGATATTCAAAACCTTATCCCAGAAGGAATTATCTACCTTAATGACTCAGGTGTAGAGATAGAAGGAATTAAGATATGGGGCTCTCCTGTACAACCTTGGTACCATGATTGGGCATTCAACAGAGAACGAGGTGACGAAATCAAGAAGCATTGGGACTTGATTCCTGATGATATTGATATTTTGGTGACTCATGGCCCCGTATATGGCATATTGGACACTACTATTCGAGGCGAAAGGGTTGGCTGCAAAGAATTATTATCTGTAGTACAAACCATAAAACCTAAAACCTATATTTGTGGACATATCCACGAGCATTATGGTACTCACCAAACAGAAGATACCCTATTTATTAATGCAAGTATCTTAAATTTGCGTTATAAAGTGACTCACAAACCTGTAGTTTTTGAACTGTAATCTACTTTAGCTTATCCCGAATATCTTTTACTGCTTGTTCCAAAGCACCTTTAGACCAAGATTGTTGGAAAACTCTATTGTTACTAATTAAGTCTAAAAAATCAGCATCTTCTTTGCTTGGAAAAGTTCTCAAGTAAGTATAAAAAGAAATATCAAAACCTTTCCAAATATCATCCTCAAATTGACTCTCATGTACTAATGGAGAAGCATCTCTAGAGTTTAATCGGATAATTCTATCTTTAGGAATTCCTAATTTGTTATGTATTTTAATAGAAATTTCTTCATATATCACCTTCTCTTTTTCTGTTTCATTACTAGGATAGGGGAATTTAAAAGCTAATGCAACTTTATATTCAGGAGTTGCACCTTTAGTAGCAATCTCCAAACGATTATCCAAAAATACTAGAACCTTTATAGTTAAATCCTTTAAGTTAGGAAATAGCGTTTTTGCGGAGTTGGTTAATGAATCTTCCAGATTAGCTTTGACGTGGAAAAGCTCAGGGTGTTTTGCAAAATCTTTGTGAAAGCCTGTCCATTCAAAAAAAGAATTAAAAATAGGTGCTTTTGCTTGTTTTACCTGATGCTTAGCAAAAGAAGAATTAAGGATTTTAGATTTCCAGTCATTACCAAAACCATTGCTGAGTAGCTTAGTATGGATAGTGTCTAGTTCTTTAAAAAGTTTTATGAAATATTCATTTTCATTGCTACCTCCTAGTTTAGAAATAGCATCTATGGCAGTGTACGTCCCATCCAAAAAACTAGGTGGACGAAAAAGTAAGGGATAATCAGGGAAATCAGGGTCTTTATAGTTGTCATAATCAAAGGCTAAAACCTTTTTGATGTATTGCTTTAGAACAGGAATACTCGATTTGTTTTTAAAATAGCTAAACCCAAAACAAATACTAAGCTGATTAGGGCAGGAAAGATCAAGTATTGTTTCTTTTAGAATAGGTAAATAACTTTTGTTTTTATGCAATTCAAAAATTTCTATAATATGATTAATACTATTACGAGGGCGAGGATGATACAAATAGTGATCTTTTAGCAATTTTAATAAAATAGGATGCGTTTTGGGGTGTTCACTTTTTCTATAAAGCATTTTTAGAAAATGGGGGAGAGGAGAACTCTTGATTATAGTATTTCCCTTGTAATAAAGAGTATCTCCACTTGTATAAAGGGTGTTCAAATAATCGACTAAAATAGGTTCTACAAAAGCATCTGGCTTCTGACGAAGCTTGAGCATAAATGCATTGTTATCAAAAATATTACTATTCGGATTTAGGGCTAGTGTAGTAATTGCTTTTAGTGTTTTGGGCTTGTCTAACTCAATGATGTATTGAGCAAGCATAACACCTGTTTGATAAGTCGCATTGGCAACTAAGGTGTCAAGAGTTGGAATCCATTCTTTGTAGCCTGCTACTAAAAGCATACTTAAATTTTGGCCTAATTCAGAAGGTTCTTGTTGTATGTTTTGTAGCCTTTGGTTTATCCATTTTTGGGTAGGTATTTTTCTAGATATAGCTGCATTGAGCATTGTCTCCATATCTTTGAGAGGGATAGCTGCATACTCATCACCCATGTATTTAGGCGATTCAATATAGGTCATATCACAATGCACTTGTTCTTCTTTTATGATATAATAACCAATGCCGCTAGTCCAAACTTTAGCATTTTTGTGAAAAAAAACAAGATATTGCTCACCTGTAAGCACACTATCCACTATCCTAAAATCATGCGATTCTGCAAAGGCAGTTGTTTTTATACTTTTGGGGAGTTCACCTTTATACACTTTTAGAGGTTTCATCAAAACTTCATAAGTCCCTCCCTTAGTTATCTCTACAAGAGCAATCTGTTCAGAGTTTTGAATCATATAAGTCCATTCATTAGCAAAAGCTAAAGAGGAGAAAGAAAGTATATAAACAAATATAAGTGTAGAGAGTATAAAACGCATACTTGAGCAGATTAAGGAGTTTGTGAAAATTCAAACCATTAGTATAATAAGAATATTTTGGATAGATACAGCTAAAGATTCTAGTTTTTGGAATTGTAAGACCATTCACTACACAATTTCAAAACTCTTTTTTACCTTAGCCCACTGATTTTGATCTCACTATACATTTAACCTATCAAGAATGACACGCTATACTTTAGGACTACTCATTAGTTTGCTATTTAGTCAAATAATTTGGGCACAAGATACTCTCAATACTATCAATCCAATAGACAGTATAGAGACTGATTCTATTGCTTGGGATACTGTCCCAGAACAGCCTCAGGTGCTTGAGCCAAGCTTTGATACTGTAGGCATAGCTGATTTTTCTATTGCCATGAACAAAGGAGTAGAATTAACTGTACTGAGTTTGGCAGGTGGAAAAGCTATAGAAGAGCAGTTTGTTAGTCATGTAGTAGTTGATGGGGAAGATCATTATCTATTGTTTAAGGATGGAAAGACTGTTTTGCCACATGAGGCTGGATATAAGGGCGAGCTGCTCAACATTCAGTCTAAATATACAGAGTGTAAAATCAATGAAAAGACTCAAAAACAGGTCTGTTTAGAGCAAAAAGTTACTCGACTATTACATCTCAAAAAGAATAAAAATGGGACTTTCAGAAGTCAGCCAATTCCTCTGTGGTGGTCTATTGTACCTCCTTTAGTAGCTATTCTGTTGGCCTTGATATTCCGACAAGTATTGCTAGCCTTATTTACAGGTATTTTGGCTGGAGCTTGGATTGTGAATGGTATGCCACTAAGTCCTTATGAGTTGATGAAGAGCTTCTTTGAAGTGTTGGATACTTATATTTTAGGTGCGATGACAGACACAGGACACTTGTCTGTTATTATCTTCTCTCTAATGATAGGTGGAGTAGTCGCCCTTATTTCTCGGAATGGAGGTATGGCAGGTATTGTCAAGAAACTATCGCCACTGGCTAGAGGGCCTAAGAGTACACAGTTTGTAGCTTGGTTGTTGGGAATTGCTATATTCTTTGATGATTATGCCAATACTCTTATTGTAGGAAATACCATACGTCCACTGACTGATAAATATAAAATTTCTAGAGAAAAACTAGCTTATATAGTGGATAGTACAGCTGCTCCAATTGCAGCTATAGCCTTTATTACTACATGGATCGGGGCAGAGTTGGGCTATATTGGTGATGAGTTGCCAAAATTAGCAGGTTTGGAGAATCCTCCAAGTCCATATTCTGTATTTTTAAGCTCATTGAGCTATTCTTTCTATTCAGTGTTTACCTTATTCTTTATCCTAATTATTATATACACAGGACGTGATTTTGGACCTATGTTTAGAGCTGAAAAGCGTGCTCGAACTACTGGACGTGTATTCGAAACAGCAGGAGATAAAGCTAGTGAAGAAGATTTGGAAGAGTTAGAACCAGTAGAAGGTGCACCATTGCGTTGGATCAATGGGTTGTTGCCTATATTTGTAGTCGTATTTGGGACTTTACTCGGATTGGTAGATACAGGAATGCAGTCTTGTTATGATGCTTTGGTAGCAGATGGTATAGCTGTGGCACACAATGGTTGGAGCGAAGTATGGAGTCATATTCATAATCTAGATTCTGGGACAGATATTGGTGTTGGTCGTAAGATGGGTATCTTGATTGGTAATGCTGATTCTTATGCAGCATTGTTGTGGGCTTCTATTTCGGCAGTTATGGTTGGTATTATCATGACAGTCTTACAGCGTATCATGAAGCTGAATGAGGCAATTAATACAACAGTTACAGGGTTTAAGACCATGATGCCTGCTTTATTGATCTTGATTTTAGCTTGGGCATTGGCTACTACTACTGAAGAGTTGTCTACAGCAGAGTTTTTAACGTCTTTATTGGGCGATTCAGTGAGTCCGTATTTTGTACCTGTTATTATATTTATACTAGCAGCATTGATTGCGTTCTCTACAGGTTCAAGTTGGAGTACAATGGCTATTTTGTATCCTATTGCTATTCCTATGACATGGACTATTGCACAACATGCTGGTTTGGATATAGATACTTCTATGGAATTATTATATAATGTTATTGCTGTAGTTTTGGCTGCTTCGGTCTTGGGAGATCATTGTTCTCCAATATCAGATACAACTATTTTGAGTTCTTTGGCCTCTAACTGTAATCATATAGACCACGTACGAACACAGTTGCCTTATGCCTTATTGGTTGGTACTGTGAGTATTGTGATGACATATGTTTCTACAGCATTTGGTACACCATTCTTATTGAATTTTGTAGTTGGATTGCTAGTCTTGTTTGGTTTTGTGCTTGTTGTGGGGAAACGAATAGAAACAGAATAAGAGGAAGCTTAAAAAATAGGGGAGCGCAAAACATTTTATTGAGAACTATTGTTATATTTGCGTTTTAATTTTATTTAGATTAATCCTAAATAGTATATTTAGAGAATGGCAATTATTAAATTTAGTTTTGAAGACAGCAGTATAGCTCCTAAAGAGGTAGTAGCTACTTTGGGAGACACTATATTAGACGCAGCTCATGACAATGACATTCATATCAACCATAACTGTGGGGAAGTATGTGCATGCAGCACCTGTCATATATATGTGGAAAATGGAGATGATGTTCTTCAAGAAATTAGCGACCGAGAAGAAGATTTTATAGATAGAGCAATCAATCCAAGAATAGAATCTAGATTAGCATGTCAATGCGAATTGGTGGAAGATGATAAAGATTTGGTGATAGAGGTTGTTGTACCTGATCAATCACGTATTATTGGACACGAACACTAACATTATTGTGTGAAGTTTTACTAGTCAATTGATTAGTATAGTTTACTGCTATTTTTCTAAATGAAAAATGCATACACCATTAATTTAAAATAAATCAAATTATGAGTTTTGAATTAGACTTGCCTTTTAATTGGGCAGATCATGAAGATATAGCCATGGGCTTGTACGATAAGTTTGGAGTAGAGTTTAACGAATCTAAAATTTATCGAATCCGATTTACAGAATTGTTAGATTGGATTTTGGAGCTACCCAATTTTGTAGGCAAACGAGAAGATTGTAATGAATCACATTTAGAGCAAATCCAAGCACAATGGGTGCATGAGTGGAGAGACAATCAGAAGTAACATAAAAAAAGAGCGATAACAGATATATTTGTTATCGCTCTTAGTTTTTCAGAGTTCTACTTTTATAAACCTTCTATTGGTATATTTTTTTGGTTGAGGAGTTTGACTATTTCGTCTTGGTAACCTGACAGCTGCATACTACCCAAGAAAAGAACTTCTCCATCTTTCTTTTTGATGTATAAGCCTGTTTTTCCACAAAGGCTGAATACACGCTCACGACGATCTAAATGAGGTACACCCCATCCTGACCATTCTGCTGATTTAGAAATCTCTACCAATTGGCATTTTTCTATTTCTTCCCATTTGATTTTATACTTTTTGGTATGCAATGGGCTAATCTTAAAACTAATACCTTTTTGATGTAGTGTAATGGTCATTCTCAAACGCCATAGTATAAATAATGCTCCTCCAACTAATAACAGTGCTAGGGTAAAGGCCTCTGCAGAAGCTGTTGCTTCATGAGTTGCCAATAGTTGTTGTTGTGTGAAACGAACAGACAACAACACAAACAATAAGCTAAATACAGCAACAAGCTCTATGTTATTGAATCGTTCTTCTACTTTTACAATCTTCTTAGCCATAATATCTCCTTTTACCTTGAATTAATATTGAGTTAACACAAAGTTAACATTAAAAGTTTACAAAATCAAGTTAAAACCAAATTATATTTTTTTATCAATAAAAGTGATATGTTTAAAAGGTTGTTTAGGAGGGGGTTGTTTGTTTTTAAAGAGGAGGCTCTCATGTTAATTAATTGTATGCTGTTTACTATTGTGCTTAATATTGGAAGGGTTTGATAGATATTGCTATACTTTTAGATAAATTAGACATTAGAAAATGGTTGAATTTATTAGTTTTGCTCAACTACTTACTTTATTTAGCTATAGGTTTATATATAATAGAATACATTGGGAAAGAAAAAAGAAGAAATATACCAAGAAGCTGCTAAATTGTTTCAAGAAAAAGGCTATAAGGCTGCATCTATGAGAGACTTGGCAGAGCGTGTAGAGCTCAAACCCTCAAGTTTGTACAGCCACATAGGTTCTAAGGAGGAAATCCTGCAGAAAATTTGTTTTGATAACGCCCTTCAATTTGTAGAGGGTATTGAATCTATAGAAGAGAAGGATATTGCTATAGTAGATAAGCTAAAAGCACTTATTAAACTGCATATTTCTATTGCTATTGAGAATCCAACATCTATTACTGTATTTAATGATGAGTGGAGACACTTAAGTTTGCCTTATTTAGATGATTTTTTAGCCCTTCGAAAGGATTATGAACAGCGTTTTAAGGGGATAATTAAGAAGGGTATTGAAGAAGGAGTCTTACAAAATATAGATGCTAATATAGTTTTATATACATTGCTAAACTCTGTGCGATGGGTTCATTATTGGTATAAACCTAAACGCAGTATAACACAGGAGTCATTAGAAGAAAATATCCTTTCGTTATTATTGAATGGGCTTAAAAAATAGTTATTTGCCAACTGTTTGTTCACATTGATAGCGTAAAGTAGAGGGAGCTACCCCAAAGTGAGCAGGCAAAGTTAGTTGGGGGTAAATAATGCACAACCCAACCTTGACCAATGCCATATGGTGAATTGCATGCTCAATATTATAAACCAATTCTCGAACTAAAGAACTCTTGATTGATACTTGAGGAGAGCTAGCTTGCTCATGGGTATAATTGGCTAGGAGGTTCAATGGAGCATCTTTTAAGGCAGTATCTAGCCACAAAATTAGTTCATCTATAGATTTACCCGCCTGTTCTGTAGACTCTTCTATCAACAGATTTCGTTGCCTCAAATCATAGTTAATAGTTCCTGCAGATTCTTGTTGTTGCAAACATTGAAAAAACTCTATAATATGGCGAGTATGTTGTCCTACACTAGCCTTAAACAACTCAGGAATAAGCATTTTGTATTGCTGCTCAGGTAGCTCTTGTACTGCTGCCTTTAGGTCAAGCAATAGTTGCTTGCAAGTATTGGTGATAGTTGTAATAAGCATTTTTATAGGCTTTTAGAAAAAACTAAGATTTTTATAGGCATAAAGATATAGTTTTCTTTGCAAGAAAACTGTCGTTGAAACGACAACTAGCTTAAAATAGGGTTTAGATTATAATTTTAGCCCTACTCTTAATTGATAACCTTAACTTTGATGATGGCCTTTTTTACGGGGCTTTTATCTAGAATAATACTTTTATTTTTGTGTAGCTCAAATTTACCTAGATCGCCACTCCATAGCATTACTTCCCTTTCAGTTTTAGAATGGACTAATTTGATTTGAATTAAATCTTCTCTATGAATCTTGAACGTTCTCCTAAATTTATTACGAATATCTTTTCCTTTAAAATTTTTTACCAGTGTTTTGGTCATTTTTCGTTGACTTCCCAAAAATATTTGATACTTCCATTTAGTATTTTTTCCTTTTAAACTCTCAGGTATAGCTCCTTTTGCATAGACCATTTTTTCTAAGCCAATAGATACTTTTTTGTTATGTAAATCTCCATTTGCCTGCCAAGATTCTTTGATTGTATCACTCATCGGATAACCCTTTAGATCAGATATAAAGCAGGAAAAATCGATACGATCTTTTCCTATCAGGTTCCTAAAAGGTAGTACAAGATCTATTGTACCAGTGTCTTTTACCAATAAGAAGGAGTCACTTTCTGTATTATTAGTATGAATTATATAGTTTTTATAATCTTTGCCATTTCGTTGTACCTTAATATTTAAGCGACTATAACTTAAGAAGAACTTAGGTGTAGTAGATTTAAGACTGAAGACCTGACCATAATCACCTTCTTTGAACACTGGTAAGGTCTTGGCTAGTTGAATAACTGCGTCATTGCTATTCTTTGGCTTTTCAATTTTGGAAGATGCACCCGAAAATAACTTGATTTTCATGTCAGGTATCATACTCAGCTCTGCATGTATCTGATCCGTTTTGAGGGTTTGGTAAGGAACAAAAAAGGTTAAAGTATCTATTGCCTTAGGTTTCTTTATGCGCAGAGGTTTTGTTTTGACAATCTCAGCACTACCATTTTTATGAAGTTGATAGATATGGAAAGGTGTAGAAGCATCGTAACCAGATGAAAATAGAATCTCTAAATCGGAATATCTATTGATATCAGTTACCTGATAACCCAATTGGACATAGAGTCCTGAAGCACCCATATATTTTTTGTTTTCTTGTACTTCAAATAGGGTGTAAGATACATACTTATCAAATGTAATTGGATTATATAGTAGGCGAGGAGCAGATTGCGTGGTTGCTTTGTTTTCAATGTTTAGGGGGCATTCAATTTTGTAGATATTGCTGTTCCAAGCATAAAAAGGAATAAAATAATCCCATTGCCCCTCTATATCTAGTTTTACCTTTTGCCCTAAAATGGCTGTTTCATTCAGAGAGTATATATATGGGACATCTATGATAGAGCCAGCTTTGTCTTTAAAAATCAATTGAGGAATTGCTTGTTCGCCTTTGTATGCACGAGCTAAGTTGTATTCAATTCGTATTCCTACACCTTTCCTATCTTTATGTATAGAACTAGAATCAACAAAAATAGAGATGGGTTGACGGACTTGCAATTTTTTAGAAAAACTAAAGGTCAGTCCTTTGATGTCACCAAACATTTGCCCTCTAAATAATTTTTCAAAATCTCCTGAAGCTTCAAATAAAGTTAAAGTGCCTAAAGGTTGATCAACAACACCATCTTCATCATAAAAAGCCCAATGGAGTATTTCTCCTTCTAAAATATAGAATTTTAGTTTTTGAGTATCAATAGTGTAGTTATTTTTAATTAGGGGCATTCTATAAAAAGGTGTAGTACCTTTATTGGTATAGAAAACGGCATAAGGATCAGGCAACCATTCTATTGGGTTAGCTCCTTGGTCCCATTGTTTTAGTTTTCTTTTGACACTTCCTTCTTGCAATCCAATCTCAACTAGGCAACGATTAGGTTGATTGAAACTAATATTGCTAAACCATTTAATCTCTTTATTTGCATTATAGGCAAAGGATAGGTTATTGTGTAATCCTCCCTCTAAGTTGATGTTTCGATAAGGAATAAAAATCTTGGCTTTAGCCCAAGCATTAGCACGCAAGGTGACAAAACTAGAGCTATCTATATAGATTTCTTCACTATTTTTATACAGTCGAACATCATTAGGAATAGAGACTAAAAAATTAGAGGTGGATGGATAAAAATATTCATATGAAAATACGATTCCTTTGGTTCCTTTACTTTCATCATAAACATTATGTTCAAAATGAAAGTCACGTACATGAAGATTAGAATCTAAAGCAGATTGAGCATGAAGTTGGCAACACCAGAAACCTAAAAAAAATAGTGTTGAGAAGTATCGCATACTTTGAATATTTGGATTTGAAGGGCTTAGAAACACAGCAAAAGTAGCTATTTTCATACCAATAAAATACCTTTTTTAGAAAATACTTATTGCCGTTGACATATTTCTAACAGCAGTTCTGTTTATACATTTGCTCTAATACTGAATAAAAAAAGGAACTGCCCTTGTCAGACAGCTCCTTATATCTTTATCATTATTGATAATAATATTAACTATTGGCTAAAAACTTCTTTACAGCTACTAGTAATTGTTCTACGTTATCATAGTTAACAGAATAAAAAATCTGCTTGCCATCTCTTTGTGTTTTGACTAAGTTGGCTAATCTTAAGATACGCAAATGTTGAGAGGTGATAGATTGCTCTAAACCTAAAGTATTATATATTTTATTTACATTGACCTTTTCATTTTGGTCAATAAAAGCTAATAATCTTAATCTTAGATCATGAGCTAATGCTCTTAATACTTCTGAGGCAATTTCTAACCTATCCTCATCGATTAAAAATGTAGTCATTTGAATATTGGTTTTTTTGGTAAAAAATGATGTAGTTGATCAAATCCAACGTGGATCTTAAATGGCAAGGTCTCCAATCAGTTTGTTGACCTCATCTAAACGCTCAGTATTGAGTGTATAATAGATGAATTTACCATCTCGTTCAGTAACAACAATCCCTGATTTTCTAAGGATTGCAAGATGTTGTGAAGCTACAGATTGTTCTAATCTTAGCTTTACATAAAGTTGGGTTACAGTCATTTTTTCTTGAATACTTAGCAAGCGTATAATCTCTTTTCTTAAATCATGATTAACAGCTCTAAGCGTTAGGACTACTTTTCGGAGTTCTGGATAAATAAGCTTCAGCTCACTTTTTCCATTCTTTAATGAATAAACTTCTACTTTTGATTTTTTCATACGGGCACTTACAAACTTAATTTATTATTAAATGCTTCATAAACAATAACAACATGTTTCTGAAATGTTGATTGAATATAATTGGGGTTATTCTATATAATGATAATTTTCCCTATTAAGACGAACAATAAAGTGTAAAAGTCACAATAAGTGACAAACTTAATACCTTAATGTCCATTAACAGGTGGCACTAAAAATTTGATCAACTATTAATTTTTATAATAATTGAATCTTGGATATCATATACATAGCTGTGATTGCAACAAAAAATATTGCAAATTGTTGATGAGGTAGTAATAAAAAAAGGAAGAAAATTCTAACTTATTTTTGGGGAAATAAATTAGAATAGATTGTAAAGATAAAAAAAAATATAATATTTCTAAAAAGTTTTGAGAACTAATAGGAAATATTGAAAAAATAAAACTAATTCGAGGTATTGGGCATTTTGTTTTTTTGAATAAAATGTCCAATACCTTAGATTACAAACGTTGAGCATCAAATGCTCTGTTGATAATAAAGCTTTTGAGGACTTTAGCCCCAACACCTTCTACCGTGACGTGAATTAAATAAACACCACTACCAACAGGCACCCCTCT
>JAAEPD010000213.1 GCA_024222455.1 Aureispira sp. | reverse complement strand
TTCTTTTTGAAGGCAGGAAATATCATACTGAAAAGTAATCCCCCTGACCCCCTTTTTAAGGGGGAATTCACTGTGTAGAAGCTCTGCATCTTCAAATTCCCCCTTTATAAGCTAATCTCTGTACATAAGTTGAGGAGAATTCGATAAAAAGGGGCTTTAGAAGAAAAAAGAGTGTATCTTATGAAAAAAAGATGATGGATTTACGTTTAAAAAAAGATTAAAAGCGATAAAATTAATGTTGTCAGAAAAAAGGCTGAGTATAGTAAATCAGTGGGATATATCAACAGCAGCGAAACAAGGAGTTTATCGATTTCTAAACAATGATAGCGTAAGTGAAACGGACTTAATATCTAGGTTGGAACCAGCATACAAAGGCGGATTAGAAGCAGAAGGGCATGTATTGGTGTTTCAAGATACGGTTGAATTAAGCTATGGCCAATTGAGTGGAAAACTAAGAATACAAGACCAGAGTATAGGGGTATTATCAGATAATAAGACAACAGGTTTTCTAGCGCATCCAGGTTTAGCCCTAAGTGCTGAAAATAACAGTGTTTTAGGACTGAGCAGTTTAAAGTTATGGAGTCGGCCTTATGGACGGCAGACTAAGCAGGAAAGAAAATACCAAAAACAAGCCTATGAAGAAAAAGAGTCTTATGTCTGGTTAGAGAGTCTGAAACAAAGTCAGGCGAACTTAAGTTCTGCAGAGCGTATAACATTTATAAGCGATCGAGGGAGTGATATCTATGAGTTATTTGGGCGAGTATCAGAATTAGAAAGGAAGGCAGATTTAATCATACGTTCTAGTCATGATCGGCGTTTGAGTACTCAGCAACGGTTAAGTGAATTCTTGAATACACAGCAAGTCGGCGGTTATTTAACCTATAGTCAAAAAGAACGGAAGCATAGATCTAGTCGAAAGACAAACCTAGGGGTAAAATGGGCAAAGGTAAAGATAAAACGTCCTAGTAGTTGTTTAGGGGCTGTAGCAGAGGAGTTAGAGTTGACGGTAGTAGAGTTGCAAGAGGAAGCTCAACATGTTCCATCTGGAGAAAAGCCAATTTGTTGGCGTTTGTGGACAACCCATGAGGTAACAAACTTAGCTGAAGCCAAAAAGATAGCGACTTGGTATGCTCAACGTTGGTGGATAGAGGATTTTTTTCGTTTAATTAAAAAACAAGGTTTTAAAATAGAGGCTGCACAGTTTGGAACAGGAGCAGCCTTGCGCAAGTTAACAATTTTAACAATGGAGCAAGCTGTGAAAGTATTGGCCTTACGTCAAGGCAGAGAGAATATAGAACTCTCTGCTAATAAGTTATTTACAGAACAAGAGCAAGTTTGTCTACAAGCCTTAGAAGTCGAGTTAGCAGGAAAAACAAAAGCACAACAAAATCCATATCCTCAATATACTATGGCTTGGGCTGCATGGCTTATTGCACGTTTAGGAGGATGGACAGCAGCAAATATGTCCAAACGTCCACCAGGTAATATTGTCCTTCGTAGAGGATTAGAACGCTTTCAACTACAGTTTAAGGGCTGGCAACTTGCTCAAAGAAAACATAAAACATAATTTCAACTAAACTCCTTTATTTACTAGACCTCTAGCAACTTATGTACAGAGATTAGCTTAAAAAGGGGGCGGAGGGGGATTACTTTTCAGTATAATTTTTACCTTTTGTATTTTGATGCGTTTGCCCTAAAAATAGATAGTTTTTGCTAGGACTTCCTACAATTTGTGTACTTTTGTGCCTCAATTTAGTAATGAGGGTTACTTTGTTGAGAATTAAATAATAAAAATAACAGAATGAAATTTGACGAGTTAAGACTTATTGAGCCTATTCTAGAGGCTTTGAAAGACAAAAAATATATAAACCCCACACCTATACAGGAGAAAGCAATTCCACTTATTCTAAAAGGAAATGATATACTTGGTTGTGCTCAAACTGGAACAGGAAAAACAGCCGCTTTTGCAATTCCTACTATACAACTTATTAATGCAAGTGAAAATAGCCAACAAAAAAGACCTAGGATACAATCATTAATTGTA
>JAAEPD010000212.1 GCA_024222455.1 Aureispira sp. | reverse complement strand
TTTTTTTCCGTTTTTTTTTTATTTATTTATTTTTTTGAATATTATTACAGGGAGCGAGTATTGTTGGGGGCAACATAAAAAAGGCAAAGGTAAAAGTTAGAATCACTCTTCTGGTATCCAGAGCTTAGGATAGTAAAGTAGAGCAAACCATAATTGAAGTCAAAACAGAACGCGAGTGATGACTAGTGGAAAAACAATAGATATATCTTCCTGTAAATACATGGGAACTCATATCAGAACCAAAAGCGCGGGATTATCAAAAACGGGAGTTAATAAATGTTGTGTTTGAAATCAAAACAGAACGCGAGTGATAAAATGGCAAACCACGGATGGGCCTTCGCTGGGGAGGGGATCGTTATTACCCCGTCCGGCCATAGTCTACCACGTATATTTTAGTTAGTAGTAGTGTTTTCGTAGTAGTACCCGTAGTTATCGTTTTGCAGGTGTTGTTATAGCGCTTTAATAAAGTTTCAATACACACACATGAATATATATATGTATAACAGTAATCCAATGCCTAAATGGATGGTTGGTGAAATGTTGTAGCTGGTTTGGACTACTATCCTTTTGCAGCCATTACTTTTCATCAACCTGATTCCACTTTTATTGGGGAATGCAGGCAATGAGATAGAGAGAGCTAGAACATAAGCTACGTCACTATATGAAGATTACAACGGAAGTGGTAGTAACTCACAATAGGAATGCTAGAGTGTAGCAACAAGAACAGCGACAGCAACCCACTATGTACATTAAACTAAATTTAGTCTTGTTGGTAATAACACCTTGACCTGTTACTGTACTGCACGCCATAACAGTGTGGCAAGGATTGAGAATTCGGGTAGAGCCAAGGATCTGTGAGT
>JAAEPD010000211.1 GCA_024222455.1 Aureispira sp. | reverse complement strand
CTCCCTATTTACTCCCTCCTTGCCTACTCCTCTTTTTTGCTTCACTTGGCTCCGCCAGGAATATAATACTCCTGCTTTAATCCCCAGTGACTTTGCTACAGCTGCAACTGTTCGTCCTCCTAATACTAATTCAAGCGCTTGCTTTTTAAACCCTTCATCGTATTGCCGATTCACTCTTTTTTGCTTTTCTTTTTTCATATCAACACAAATTTACATTATTTTTGTGTCCCGGTTTATTCAACCATCTCATATCTCCCAACAACCAAGAAAATCTATTGGCAACCTTCTGATCTGTACAAAGTAAAGGAAATAGTTTTTTAAGACTAATTTTGTTTTTAACAATGTAATTTGCCCAAACTTTTCGTTGAGCGCCAGAACTAGTTGGGAGGTTGCTTTGCAGTTCTAAAAGGAGTTGTTGAGTCAGATTTACTTTTGCCACAAATAGTGTTTTGATTTTAATGAAAATCATGGATTAAAATACTTCCTAAAAATAGTTAAATTATTAGAATTTATGTAGCATTGAACTTTTTGGATAGAAATAGTATTTTAGTGCATGTTGTAGCACCTTAAAATAAAAACAACTTGAAACAGAATAGGAAAGAAACAGCGTGGAAAAAGAGTCGAAAGTTTGGGGATGTAAAGGGAGGACGAAAGCGGGTGAAGTTAGCAGATAATATATTCAAGCGATATCATTCTATAGAAAGGCCAAGTCGGTTTGATGAGCTTCCTATCTATTTTAAGGATAATCCTTCTAGAGATTTTTTTCATCCAATTACAATTGAAGAAATCCAAGATACTATAGTAAAATTGGAAGCAGAAGATGTTGCTCCAATCACGCATATATGGCTCCGGAAAATAAAAAAAACAGATTTTGAGAAAGGAGAAACCTATCAATCTTGTTTTATTACATGGAGTGGTGTAAATTTGATCATTCTAAACGCTTTTCCTAAAGATTTGCAGATGCATTTTGGCACTAAACCAAGCCAAAAGGTAAAGAAATTTTATGCAACTTGGACGGATCAATGGATAGAGATAGACAATAAGTGGTATTTGAAATGGACAAGAGAAAGTATAAAACAGTATTATTTAGAACATTTGATATTACACGAAATAGGCCATTTGGTCGACAGCCAGTACAGTCGATTTTATAGTAGTGCAGGATTCAAAAAACAAGAAGATTTTGCCAATAGCTATGCTGTGGTATGGAATCAAAAAATTAAAACAGAATTAATAAACGAAGTACAGACTTAGTTACAATATACACATAGAGATCATGATACAGATTGCACCGAAAGATATTTACGAGAAACTAGAATTTGATAAAATACTAGAAATAGTAGAGACTTATTGCTTTGGAGAGTTGGGTAAACAGGCTGTTCGCAACCTACCCGTATATACCAAAGAAGAGGATATAGAACGTGCTTTGCAAGAGGTGTTTGAATATACACAAACTTATGAGCACAAGCACAATTTCCCTATTTCAGTCTATAGAGAGGTCAATGAAGATTTGAAAATGTTGGGCATAGAAGGCTATGTTCTATCTGTAGAAAGTTTGCGGAATATTGGCAAGATATTGCTCTTGACTCAGGCTATCTATAACTTTTTTATGAAGCGCAAGGATGCGAAAGAGTTGTACCCAACATTGCTAGATATCATCAGAGTTATCGACTTTGATGAGGAACTCTTGACAGAGATTAGAAAAGTGATAGATGATGAAGGTAATATTCGACCAGATGCTTCTCCTGAGTTGATGCGTATTGCACGTATGCAAAGCAGCAAGCAGCAAGAGTTGACCAAAGCTTTTAAGAGAATCATACAAGTATATCAATCACAAGGGAAGCTGACGGATAATGTAGAGAGTATTCGAAATGGGCGAAGAGTATTGGCAGTACCAGCAGAGTATAAACGTCAAGTTAGAGGAATCATACATGATGAGTCTGCTACAGGTAAAACTGTGTTTATAGAGCCAGAAACGGTGATTGATATCAATAACGATATTTTCAATTTAGAGCAAGAATACAAACGAGAAATTTATAGAATTTTGCGTGCGTTGAGTGCTACTCTGCGTCCATACATAGAGCATATCCGAGAGTATCAATCTATTTTGGTACGTTTTGATGTTGTTCAAGCTAAAGCTCAATTGGCTAATACGCTAGATGCTACTAAACCAAAGCTTTTTGCTAAGCCACATTTCAAACTGACAAAGGCGATACACCCTTTATTATACCTCAAAAACAAGAGAGAAGGGCATAAGACTATTCCTTTTGATCTTCATTTTAGAAAACACAATAGAATTCTAGTCTTGAGTGGACCAAATGCAGGGGGGAAATCTATTTGCATGAAAGCTATTGGTTTGATACAGTTGATGGCACAAGCAGGGATGTTGATTCCGGTAGAAGAGGGGAGTGAAATAGGAATGTTTGACCAAGTTTTTGCAGATATAGGCGATCAGCAGTCTTTAGAGGATGAATTGAGTACTTATAGCTCTCGATTGCAGAATGCAAGGGTGTTTATGGAGAAAGCCAACGAAAAAACTTTTGTCTTGATCGATGAGTTTGGTTCTGGAACAGATCCTAAAATGGGTGGAGCTATCGCTGAATCAATCTTGAAGGATTTGAATTCTAAAAATGTATTTGGGGTGATCACCACACACTATTCTAACCTAAAGGTTTATGCTCATGAGAATGAGGGATTGGTGAATGGTGCAATGGTTTTTGATAAAGATACACTTTCACCTACTTATCATATGCGTATAGGTAGACCAGGAAGTTCTTATGCTTTTGAGATTGCTACCAAAAGTGGTTTGCCTAAAAAGGTGATCAGTTATGCTCGAAAAAAGACAGGAAAACAGGAGCATACCATGGATGAGCTGTTGGTAGAGCTACAGCGTGAGCGCCAAAAAGCAACAGAGGCCCATAAATCCTTGTTAGAGCAGCAAAAACGCTTAGATCAGTTGATCAAAAACTATGATTATGCCAATAGAGAACTGGAGTTTGGACGTAAAAAACTCAAGTTGAAGATCAAGGAGCAAGAGTTGGTGGATAACCAAAATGCACATAAGGAGTTACAAAAGGTATTGAAGGAACTGAAAGAGGCTGAAAATGTACAAAAAGCAGCAGCCCGTGCTAAGGCTCTTTTGGAAGAAACTCAGGAGAAAAAAGAAAAGGCAAGAACTAAGGTAGATGGAATCAAAGACGATATTTATAAAGTTTATGATCAGAAAACGAAAGGTACTATAGAGACTGGTTCACATGTGCGTATGCGTGAAGGTGGTGCTATGGGGATAGTGAAAGAGCTAAAACGAAAGGAGGCTGTAGTAGAAATGGGAAATATTACATTAACCATCAAACTGCGAGATTTGCAACTCATCCCTAATCCTATAGAGCTGACTCAAAAAGCTACTGTGAAGACGAATACGATCAATAAACAAGCTCGTTTTGAATCTAAAATTGATGTACGTGGGTTACGTTATGATGAGGCTTTGGATATGATTCAAGATTTTTTGGATGAAGCTTTGATGGCCAATAGTACTAGAGTGGAGATTATACATGGTAAAGGTTCGGGAGTCTTGCGTAAAGCAGTGCACCACAAGGTGAAAGAATATCCGAATATCAAAAACGTATATCATCCAGAAGCAAATAGAGGTGGTGATGGACTTACTGTCATTGAGTTTGAATAGATTAGACTATAAAATTACAGACAATTATGTATATTGGTGAATGGATAATCCATTCACCTTTTTTGTATTTAATGTCCTCTAAATGGTTTAAATCCTCCGTCTTCAGACGGAAAAGACTTAAGTCCTTGCAAATGGTTATCTTAACGTGAACTAAGGATTAGAAATTAAGCAGCTTTATGTTGAACATTAGTTAATGAAGGATAATAAATAGCTGGTTTTTTATCTAAATATTGATAGGCAATTAATCCAGCAAATAAATGAGAAAAGGCATTAATAGG
>JAAEPD010000210.1 GCA_024222455.1 Aureispira sp. | reverse complement strand
GGCTAAATTTCTTTCGAAGGCACTCTAAAGACTACGAAAAAACAGCAAATAGTTCAGAAGCTTGGATTTTATGGGCTAATTGCCAAATTTTATTAAACCGTTTCAGTAAATAACATTTTTTAATTTTTAGACATACTCTAACTCTCAAAGTAACAATTTATCCCTATTTTAAATCTTGACTTTGGACTTTTCCGAAGTTTTCAATATAAATATAAAACTGATGCTTATGGTGAGTTTGTAGAGCTAGTAAATAAGCAAGAAATTTTAGATTATTGTATGGACCTGATTGATTTAAATCTTTCTATGGATAATAGAACTCCTGATTCAGAAAAAGATAAGTATAAGGAATCTATGAGAAATATGCTTAGTTAGGAAGGACTTTTGACACTATTTTTGAAAAAAAATATAGGTCGACTACATAGTTATTATGGATACATTTATCCTGCCAATAAGGTTATCAAATTTAATGAAATGTTGCCTATGCCATTTGGCGAAGTTTCAATCCCCGCAAAAGGAACATTAAAAGTTGTTGAAGAAGGGGATGAAATAAAATTTCTTGGTAGTCTGAATATTGATAGAAAAAAAGGGAAAGAAGCTCTTATCGAAATGATTAAAAGCATGATAGAAAAAATGGGCTCAAATATAGAGCCTGCCAAAAGAGAAAAGATGGAGGCAGAGATGGAAAAAATGCTTTTTAATATTGATGATGAAGAATATACTCTCTATGATAAATTTAGTGGATGAGTCAAAGAAACAGAATATATTAGAACAATAGTAGCAAGAGATTTAAATGGAAAAACAACAAGAGTTGATACGATTTATTACAAGTTATTAGATTAATAATCTAAGATTTTTTGCTGTATAAGTAATGAAAAAAGGAGAATTACAAAATTTGTAATTCTCCTTTGTATATAGTACTTCAACTACTTCTTAGTTGTTTTCTTTTTAGCTGGTGCCTTTTTCTTTTTAGCCTTAGGCATTTTTACTTTCCCTCCTTGTTCTTCTATCAGCTTGATAACTTGCTCTTGAGTTACCTCTTTAGCTTCTTCAGGAGTCATTTTTTTGCCATCAGCATTCAGTAGTTTATAACTCTTTTTAACCAAACGAATAAAAGGTCCCCAACGGCCATTCTCTACAGCTACCTTTATTTCTGGCCACTGATGAATATAACGATTAGCCTCTTTTTCTTGTTTAGCTTTAATCAATTCAATAGCCTGTGCTTCTGTAATGGTGTCTAATTGGTATCCCGATTTTTTAGTAATCGAAACATAGAGTTTTTCCCATTTTACGAAAGGACCAAAACGACCTGCACCTTTAGTAATTGGTTTTTCATCATAATAACCAATAGGAGCATCCGCCTTTTGTTTAGCTTTGATCAATGCTATTGCTTTTTCTGCACCAATAGAAAATGGGTCAACATCCTTTGGTATAGAAATATAAGCACCATCGTATTTGATATATGGGCCATAACGGCCTTCACCCAAAGCGATATCTTTACCTTCAAATTCACCCAAAGATTTAGGAAACTGGAAGAGCTCTAAAGCTTCTTCTAATTTGATGGTTTCTATAGATTGATCTGTGTGTAGATTCGCATATTGAGGTTTTTCCTCTTCGGCAAGCTCATCTGTAGCTCCAATCTGTGCAATAGGGCCAAAACGGCCAATACGCACCAATACAGTTCTACCTGTTTTAGGATCTTTACCCAAAATGCGTTCACCAGTTACACGGTCTGCGTTCTCTAGGGTATCTTCCACTATCTCATGGAATGGTTTATAAACCTTGTCTAAAGTATCAACCCAGCCAATTTTGCCATGAGCAATTTTATCCAGCTTATCTTCAATATCTGCTGTGAAACGGTAGTTCATGATATCAGCAAAATATTCTGATAGGAAGTCTGTCACCTGCATACCCAAATCACTAGCAAATAATTTACCTTTTACGGCACCAGCCATCTCTGTTTTTGTCTGCTCCTGAATAGGATTGGCATCATTGAGTTGAGCTGCGTCTAGTGATAGTACTTTATATTCTCGCTTCTTGCCATCACGCGTTTCTTTAGTTACATAACCACGTGTAGGGTCCATTATTTTACTAATAGTAGGAGCATAAGTAGAAGGACGACCAATACCTAGTTCCTCTAGTTTTTTTACCAAACTAGCCTCCGAAAAGCGAGCAGGAGGAGAAGTAAACCGCTGTGTAGCAGCCATATCTTTAAGGTCTAGAGGTTGACCTACCTTCATTGGAGGCAGGATAGTATCTCCATCGCTGCTTCCATCATCCTCATCTTCATCATCTTCTTTTGCAGCCAAATAAACCTTTAGGTAACCATCAAATTTTAATACTTTACCTTCTGCTACAAAATTAGCATCAGATACTGTCGAAATATCTATATCAATAGTTGTTTTTTCGTATTGAGCATCAGCCATTTGAGATGCAACAGTACGTTTCCATATAAGTTCATACAAACGTTGTTGGTCTCGGTCCCCACTAACCTGTGTGTTCTCAAAATTGGTTGGACGGATAGCCTCGTGAGCCTCTTGAGCTCCTTTTTTGTTTTTGCCTTTTCTTAGTTTATAGTAGTTGGCACCATAATTAGTTTTTACAACTTGCTCTATGTTTTGCAGAGCTGTATCACTCAAACTCACAGAATCGGTACGCATATAGGTAATATGCCCAGCTTCATATAGTCGCTGTGCTACACGCATGGTTTTAGCCACAGGGAAGTACAATTTACGACTAGCTTCTTGTTGTAGGGTAGAGGTAGTAAAAGGTACAGATGGTGAACTTTTGGTTGGTCTAACTTTTATGTTAGATACCTTATAGTTAGCAGGGATACACTTTTGTAAAAATGCTTTAGCATCACCTTCTAATTCAAATTTTTTCTTGCTGCTAGAACTACTTGGAGTGAGTTTAGCTTTGAGTGTAACCAATCTGCCTCTTTCGTTTTTGACTAGGTAGTTTGCTGCAATTCTAAAGAAACTTTTAGCTTCAAATTCGTTGATCTGACGCTCCTTGTCTACTACCAATTTTACAGCTACAGATTGTACACGTCCTGCCGAAAGGCTAGGCTTTATTTTTTTCCATAATAATGGAGATAATTCAAAACCAATCAAACGATCTAGAATACGTCGTGTTTGCTGTGCATTTACTAAATCTGTATCTATTGTTCTAGGACTTTGTATTGCTTTTTGTAAGGCAGGTTTAGTTATCTCTCTAAACACAATGCGCTTGGTCGAATCCACACTAAGGCCTAAGACTTTGGCTAGATGCCAAGAGATAGCCTCTCCTTCACGGTCTTCATCCGTCGCTAACCATACATGGTCAACTTTTTTTACCCAATCCTTGAGTTCCTTTACAACTTTACGTTTATCGCTGCTGACCTCATATCTTGGTTTGTAGCTATTGTCAATATCAATAGCTTTTTTGTCTTTGCTGTCTTTAGCTAAATCTCGAATATGGCCGAAGCTAGATTTTACAGTGAAATCTTTACCTAAGTATTTTTCGATCGTTTTGGCTTTAGCAGGAGACTCTACAATGAGTAAATTTTTGGACATAGGTTTATTTAAATATTATAAATAAGTTTGGAAAAAGGGTCTAATCAGTTATTAGCAGTATTATATATATAGTATAAGGTATTTCTTTTTTTGCTGCAACTTAATTCTAGACAAAGGTTTAGAATTTAGAGCAAAGCATCTAATAATCTTTGAAATATCGGAAAAAAATTGGTTATATTTAGAATTCCAAAAATCAATTAAAGTTTGTCAAGCAAAGTGCAAAAGTAAAAAAAATACATTGACAACAAAATATACTTTATTCAATAAACTGTAAAAAAAAATGGCGTCAACTAATTCAATAGCTATCCAAGAAGCTTCTAATAGTCCTCATGTTCAGAAGTTTATGAAGCAAATTACTAATCCTATATTACAACGATTATTCTTAATAGGCAAATTGCCATCTGCTTTTTTTATGGGAATTCGTATCAAATCGGCTACTCCTGAAGAGGTTCAAGTAACCGTTCCTTATGGATGGCGTTCTCAAAATCCGTTCAAATCTATCTACTTTGCTGCCCAAGCTGCAGCTGCCGAAATGTCGACAGGAGTGCTTGGCCAAATGGCCTTGAAAGGTAAAGGCCGTGTGTCTATGTTGATTGTGAAAATGGAAGCAGAATACACCAAAAAAGCAAATAAGAAAACCACTTTTATCTGCAAAGATGGGGTTAAAGTTTTTGATGCTGTAGCTAGAGCTATAGAAACAGGAGAAGGCCAAACTGTAGATGTGGAGAGTATTGGTACTCAGAAAGGAGATAATGGAGAGGATGTAGTTGTTTCAAGAATGAAGTTTACTTGGTCGTTTAAGGCTAAAAAATAATTTAGATGAAAACCTTCCTCAAAGTTATTGGATGGATTTGTGTTGTAGGTTGGATTTTTATTGGTTATGATATATTTAATTATTATAAAATAACTGAAGGTGATATAGAAAAAGTCTCAGGGGTGCTGTCTAAAGATCCAGATTATTCTAAAGATGTAGATGGAAAGAAAACAAAAATGCATTTTTATTTAGAAGGTAAAAAAAAGCATTTTACAGTACCTGGGTTATTGTTGCTGAAAGCTCCTGATAAGATAGAGGATTTTAGAAAAGGAGATCAAGTAGATCTTTATCTCAAGAAGGAAAGAGGAGAGGAGTATATACTCCATAATTTAATATTGAGTGTAGCTAAGAAAGAGCAAAAGCCACTAATTGATATACAAGAAGCAATTCATTTTTATGCAAGCCCTAAATACTTATTCATTGCTATATTTTTTTGGTTAATGTCTTTGGTCTTAGCTTGGTGGTTGGTTCGGCCAAGAAAAGTGAAAATATCCAATTTGAATTCTGATAGATAATAGATAGAACTTCCTAAAGTAAAGAGAACTTGCTCGGTTAAGATTGAAAAATAGAAGTATGATTGGTATCCTGAGAGTTGTAGGTTGGTTTGCGGTGGTTAGCTTTGGTTTTATGGGCTATACTGCATTGAGTAGTTATTATCTAACGATAGATGATGTTGAGAAAATAACAGGGACGGTAAAAGGCGATATAGAGTATACTCGAGATGAGTATGATACCTACAATACTTCCATGCACTTTTATTTAGAAGGGCACAAAGATCGGTTTGGTATACCAGGAAAATTATTAGCTAAAGCAGCTTTTAGAATACAAGATATTAAAGATGGTGATGAAGTAGATGTTTATATTCAGAGAAAGAAGGGGAAAACTTTTTTCTCAAGACACTTAACGTTTAGTATTGCAAAGAAGAATCAAACACCTTTAATAGATATAGAGGAGGCAATAGCTTTTTTTGCTAGTCCACGATTCATATTAATGGCTTTATTCTTTTGGGGAATAGGACTTGTGACGATTTGGTTCTTGATTCGACCAAGAAAAGTGAAAATGACCAATCTAGAATCAAAAAAGTAATAGAAAATCCTACTTTTTTTGAGCAAAATACTTTTTTGAAAAAAAAAATGTAAAGTATTTAATTGATTTACTGAGAGCTATGTAGAAGTGTAATCTTTTTGTGAATTTAATGTTGTTTTTGTAATTATTTGTTTATATATTTGTTTTCGTCAAAGGGATGTTGAAGACTAATAATATATTGATGTTGCTTTTGCTCATCTTACAATTTTGGAATCATTATGAAGTTAATCAAACAAACTAAACTATACTTTAAACAAGGAAATTCAGACAAAGTCTATGAAGCAGACTTGTGTGAAGTAGGTGAAGGGCAATATATAGTCAATTTTAGATATGGCCGTAAAGGAAATTCACTTAATGAAGGTTCCAAAACTGTGTTTCCTGTATCTTTGGAAGAAGCAGAGAAAGTATATGAAAAGTTAGTCTCTAGTAAAACTAAAAAAGGCTACCAAGAAGAGGTACAACAAACAAATGTAACTCCAACTATAGCTACTCCCGAAGTCATCTCAACTTCAGATGATGGAGAATTAACACCAGAGCAAGCTCGAAAAAAAGCAGTCTTAGCACATTTAGCGGGTCAAGCTGGAGGGCGCAAATGGGCGATTTCTAGAGCAATGTGGAGAGCAGGAGAGTTGTATATAAAAGAAGCAACTCCACACATACTAAAACTATTGAGTTTTGAGGGGACAGAAATGCATGAGTATTCTGGACTTTGGGCTTTAGGCCGTTGTGGAAGTAGTCAACCAGAGGTTGTTGCTCGCCTTCAGAAAGGATATCAATCAGATGATGATAAAATCAAACGTATAGCTGCCAATGCTTTAGTTTTGCAAGCAAAAGGCAAGGAGCGTAGAGCGTTTTTGAATGGTATTATAGCTAAATTACCTACAGCTCTACAAGATCAAGTGAGAGGTGGAAATCCTCAAACACTATTACGCTTGATGAATGAGTATAAACAAAATCCTAAAAATCGTTCATTCAGTTTTATAACGGATTTATATTTATTGACTGACGACTATGCTCATATCCGAACAGCATTAGCAACATTTATCAGAGATTTACCTTTCCAAGCTGGATATTTCCGTTATTTGCGTCATATCTTTAAGGCAGCAGAATTGCGTCAAGATGGACAAATATATGGTTTGATGGCTTACCGTATTGAAGCAGAGAAAGAAAACTTCAAAATACCTAAATATAGCAGTTCTAGTGTTTGGATTGGCCGTAAATGGTACAAACCAAAACAAGAGCTCAAAAAAGATAATTCAGCTTTAGCCTATTCTAATAAAACAAGAGATTATCTAACTAGACGTATAAGCAGAACACTCAAGCGTTTTGCTGATCTAGAAGACTTAAATTATATCAAAGTAGCTACAGGTATCTTGCTACAGTTTGACGATAAAAAAGATTTGACTACTGCACGCAAAATTAAGCGTTGGTCCTACAGTAATAAAACACGTCGTTGGACATCAAGAACTACACACTTCGATACCTATTCTAAGTTCAATACATTGTATCAAATCCTTTATGGAAACAGTAAGCGTTATCAGTTCGATAAGGTTTATAAGGAATGGGTTTGTGTCAATGGATTTATACCAGGAACTGCTGAGCCAAAAGATCGTGAAGAATTGCATCCGCATCTTTGGGATCAAATGCCACAGGCGCTTACACATCTGATTATAGGTGGCAAGTCGGAGCGTGTTATTGATTTTGCTTTAAGAGCTTTTAGAGCAAATCCAAAATATAAAGAATATGAGGCTCGTTTTGATCTGCCTTTAGTTATTCAATTGATCAAGAAATCAGCACGTTCAGCTAATTTATTTGGATTAGAATTGGCTCTAAAACGTTATGATGCAGCAAATCCACAGTTGCCTTTAGTTTTGGCTATGATTAATAGTGAAGTAGCGGCTATTAGGGAGCAAGCTTTTACTTGGATTTCAGATAATTATTCACACTTTTTTAGCGAAACTGGTTTTGTGAAAGATTTAATGACACATGAATCAAAAGCTATTCGTAGCTGGATGAGTAGTCAGTTGAATGATATAATTAAGCATTTAGATGCTAATAAACGCAGAATTTTAACAACCCGTATTGTAGGGCATATTATGAATATGCGAGGTGATAACCAAAACATATTAGTGAAAGAATATGCTGATATGCTATCTGCTAATTTTGCAGAGGAGTTGCGTAACTTGAATGTAGATGTATTGGGTGATATGCTAGAGCATCCATTGGTAGAAGCTCAATTGTTTGCTACTCGTTGTTTGGTCAACCACAATGTGGAGCCTGATCGTTTGCCAGTAGAATATGTACAAAGATTGATTAATTCTAATACAGCAGAATTGCGAGGAAGTGGTATTGAACTGCTCAAAGGCTTCTCAGATATGGCTTTAGCTGCTCAACAAGATTTACTGATCAAATGCTCTATATCTAAACTAGCAGATCTAAGAACGGCTGTACGACCATTGATTGGTAAGTTGGCTAAAAACTTCGATGATTTTGCAGCAGAAGCGGTGCATAAATACCTTCCAATCTTATTGCGTAAGGAAACTTATGAAGGACTGCATGAGGATGTATTTAAGCTCTTGAGCAATGAGTTGGAGCAACACTTACATATAGTAGAGCGTAAGATGATCTTCCGTTTGCTCAACTCTGACCATAGTAAAGCAAATGGTCTGGCTTGTATTTTAGTCGACCGTTATGTACCAGCTAAGAGTTTAACAATGCGAAGCATTATTCGTTTTGCAGATCATGAGATTTTAGCTGCTCGTCAGTTAGCTGCAAAAATGTTTAACAACAACATCGCTCGTGTCAAATATGAGCGAGATGAAGCTGTCCGTATTTTGGATGCTAAGTGGGATGATGCTAGAGCTTTTGCTTTTGATTTTTTCCGCAAGAATTTTACGAAAGAGGATTGGACACCACAATTATTAGTCTCTATTTGTGATAGTGTTCGTAAGGATGTACAAGCATTTGGGCGTGAGTTGATCACCAAGTTTTTTGAGGATGATCATGGCGAAGAGTACTTAACTAAACTAAGTCAACATCCAAGACCTGAACTGCAACTGTTTGCTACCAACTATTTAGAGCGTTTTGCAACAGATAATATTGATAGAATTAAAGATTTAGATTTATATTTTATTACCATTTTATCGCATGTAAATAAAGCACGTGTAGCTAAGGATAGAATATTGCAGTTCTTGTACAAAGAGTCAATGAAGCATCATGAAGTAGCAGCATTGTTTGCTAATATCTTAGATCGTTTGTCTGCAACTGTAGCTATTGGTGATAAGGGAATGGCAATAGCTATGATGAGAGATATTCATGAGAAATATCCTAATATAGATGTTCCATTAACATTCAAAGCAGCACCAGTTTATACCAAGTAGTAAGTCTCAGAATCATCCAAATTTTCAAATTTTCAAATTAACATATAGATTATGTTATTTAACTATAAATACGGCGGAACCTCTTCAGTAAGTAGTAATGCATCTTCTACGGGTATGTCCTTTGCACCTGATGCTTTGCGAGAGCCTACTTATTTTGTAGGACAACTGAACAAAAAGATTGCTTTTAGAGAAGCGATTTCTGCACTCAATGCAGTAGTAGTCTCGGATATGCGTTTTAAGCCAAAAGATAAAACTGCATACTTAGAATGGGCTGCACAACAAGAAGAAATTTGGTTGGCTCAATATCTTGGAGAACTGGTTGGTGATATCAACAATATCAATGCTCGGGTAGATGAGATTAGAAGCGAAATCAAAGATATAGATCGTGAGCAAAGCCGAGTAATGGGCGATTTTTATAGATCTCGTCGAGATTACTTCAATTATCTATACCAAAAAGATAAAGATGCTTGGTTTGTATTAGACCCTGTAATTACAACACATCCAGATTCTATATTTTTTGAATGTTTTAGTCAAGATGAATCTAGTTATGGAAAGCTGAGCTGTAATTATAATGTCTTTAAAAATATTAGTGACTTTGAGTGTGGGACAACAAATATTGATTATTCTGAGGCCTTATACAACGAGTTTCAAAAAGTTCGTAACTACAAAGAAACAGAACTAAAAGTTGACCCTAGCGGTTTTGAGATTCAAACAGGGGAGGAAGACTTATATAAAGAAGTAAAGATTGATTTACCAGATAGTTGGGTGCGTGGTTTCTTGCAGGTGAGTTCAGCAATGACATTGCCAGGAGTTACCTTCGATTTACATCCAATGGATATTCATAGTTTGTGTTTGTACCTTCGCAGATTTAAGGAAGTAAGAGGGCCTCGTTCCTTACGCTTTATGTTGGAGCCAGACAAACCAATTCGAGTAATAGTAGAGCCTTGGAATTATGAGCTTAAGTTTGCTCGTTCTATCTACAAAGGCCCTGAAGCTAGAGAAATTCGTATGTGGGGACGTCGCAGATTGATGATCTTGGAGCGCTTGATTCCAATTACTAAGAAGTTTGTGGTAACTATGTTAGGTTCTGGATTACCTTCTTTCTTTGAAGCTGATTTAGGCGATATGACTTTTACCTTAGGACTTTCTGGTTGGACGGCTAATGATTGGTCTCGTGCTGGTAATTTTGATCTTCTAGCTCCTAGAACACAGGTAGATTCTGTAACACAAGCAACCATATTTAATACACTAAAAGAAAAGTGGGCTGAAGATTTACCTTCACTTGCTACTCGTTTGGGAATGGAACAAAATGTAGTAGCTGGCGCATTAGGAGCATATACACAAGCTGGACGAGTTATTTATGATCGTTATAATGGTCTGTATCGAGTGAGAGAGTTGAGCAGAGATCCTTTGGATATGAAGGTATTGCGTTTTGCATCTCCACAAGAGGAAAAAGCAAATAAGTTGGTGGATAGTAATAATGTTACAGTCAATGTAGAGGATTTGGGAGATGGGAAAGTTAAGTTGACTGGAACGGTGAAGGAGCGTTATCGCACACATTATCCTGTGATGGTGATTGATGGTGATGATCGTATTGTAGAAGCTACTTGTGATTGTAATCATTATAATATGAATAAACTGTGTAAAGGGCCTTGTGAACATATGTTGGCCTTGCGTATAGCTTATAATAAGAGTATAGGTAGAACTATCTAGAATCTATCTTTTCAGAATGGTAAAAGTGCCATTTTAAAATTTTGACATAATTTTCCTTGAAAATATAAAGACTTTGCAATTTGGATGCTGCTATCGGCATCTGCGAAAAAAGACTTAACAAGCGACACTAAGGAAGAATCTTTATGATGACTATACCGGGGCGCAGCACCCTGTAAAAGAATTCACGGATTCGAGTCGTTGACTCTAAATTCTCTTACAGGGTGCTGCGCCCCGGTATAGTCTGGAGTTGATTCTCTTAGTTCTGAACATG
>JAAEPD010000209.1 GCA_024222455.1 Aureispira sp. | reverse complement strand
CATCTGTATTATTCTTTAAAAAATAATATACTTTAGCTTGTACATAGCTACCACTCTGTTTAGTATAAATATTCTTAGAATAAGAAATAAACCAGTTTTTACCATCCGTTGTATAGCCATTTTCGGAAGGTATTCCACGATCATTTTTAATTTCAGCCTGCGTCCACCCTAATTGAGCAGAAGCACTCCAAGTTATACACAAAGCCAATAAGGTCATTAAAATAGTTTGCATGCTTAAATGGTTTTTAGTATTATTGTTCATAATTAAAATCAAATTGATATTATGAGTGTAGGTAAAGAAATAAGAGTACTGAAAGTCACCTTCGACACCAAACTTCAACCTTGGGAAGTCAGTGGTTTTAGAGGTGCTATGGCTGCCAAAGTTGGCCTAGAACATGAGTGGTTTCACAATCATGACAACTCTATAGATCCTGGTCCAGCATATCACTATCGCTACCCACTCATACAGTACAAATTGCATAAAGGCAAACCAATGCTCCTTTGTGTAGAACAAGGAGTAGAAGAAGCTCAACATTTCTTTTCTAAACCAGATTGGACCTTGAATATCAATGGAAAGGTTCACAATATGCGCATCCACAGATTAGGTGTAGATCAACATAAGATTCAATTCTTAGAAGAACCTGCCACCTATCGCATTCACAACTGGCTTGCCCTCAATCAAGAATACTTTCCCTTATACCAAAAAGCTAGAGGAATCGTAGCACGCCTACAACTCCTCGAAAAAGCGCTAAAAGCCACTTTCATGGCTTTCTGTCATCATATCGGTTGGGAGCCAGAGGAACAAGTAGAATTCAATATTGTGCAAGAATATGAACACAAATACATCAGTTTTAAGAAAGTAAAAATGTTGGCCTTTAATCTCGATTTTCAGGCAAATGTATTCATTCCCGATTTTATAGGTTTAGGCAAAGGGCTCTCTCATGGCTTTGGTGTTATCAAACACTATCGGGAGTATGTTCAAAAACAGTCTTAGGGTTTAGTTTTTGCTATTATAAAATGTCCAAAATATCATCCATTGGCTCGTTTGCTCCTATTGCCTTTTTCTTTTTCTTAGGAGGATCTACTATGACACCTTCCTTAGCAGCTTGAGTTGCCACATAGGCAGCTGTAGTTTTTCGAATAGTCTTGAGCTCTACATTGGTGTTATACTGATCTACTTTGCCTCCAAGCGTAAATAGATCTATCAAAGAACCAACTCCCAATAATCCCCCCGTAAATAGCCAAAGAATACCTGTTCCTATTTTCTCTAAATAAAAGCGGTGCAATCCTAATGCTCCAAAAAATCCAACCACCCAAAGTAAGTAAGCAATTCCTTTCGATTTCATAATCTATTGTTTTTAGGGTTTAATAATCTTTCTCAAATTCTGCTTCGCTTATACTCTTTCCATCTAGTGGGTTATAAGAGCTAGATTCCGTAATAGAATAGGTAACAGTTAAAACAGAATAGCCATCATGGCCTACATATACTTCAAAAGGTTTTCCCTTTTCGTACATAGGTTTTCGGTCTCTTTTAGTAGCCTTTGTTTTTAGGTAATAATCTCCAGTGCTAGAGAAATATTCTGTCCCTCTATATCCTGGTTGGATAGTTAGAGTGGAGTGCTTTCGATCATTGCCTCCGTAGTTCCGTTTCATTACTTTTATGAGCAATGTACGCTGCGAACTGTTGACAATCTCTAAGCGAGCTTTTTGAGCAAAGCTGTAGCTTATACAAAAAACGCTAAATATTAATGTATATATTAACTTCATAGATATGCATAAAAAATAGTAAAACAATATGTTATCGCTTTACTATTTCCAATTCTCATACCTCAAAATAGTGGCTTGATTTCCAATCTATTAATCTACTAAGGCTAGTCTATTTCATCTTATAGGTGGTTCATTTTGGATGACTAAATACATTGTTTATCATTCCATATAACAGAGAACAGCTGTTAATCAGATTCGTTTTCCCATTGTTTTTTCTTTTGCTCTTCCTCTTTTTTCTTGCTGTCTCTGCTGATCAAAAAAGCTCCTAATACCACAAAGGTTAAACCTGCGAAAGGAGAAGAAGTTGGCCGTCCGTTTGAGATAGAGAGCATCCCTCCCATTGTTGACAATGCCCCTATTATTATCAAAATAATTCCTGTAGTTTTCATGAATATGAATGGTTTAATCAATTAGCAATTTTCTATTTCTTATCTGCGTCAATAAATTTAACGTCTTTATGTTTTGAGAACAGGATGATAATAAGACCAATAATAGGTGATAGAAACATACATAATGTAAATCCCCAGCCATATCCAATCTCTCTGTTTTTACCGATTAAAGCCACTAATGATGAGATAAATGCTAATCCTAGTAGTGCTGCGACTCCTTCCATTTCTTAAAATTTGATGTTTAGTTTTTGAATTGCTATTTCCTTAAGTTCTGTTAGCTTTTTATGATCTGTTTTGTTTTTAGAGATTTCTTGAAACAGCTCTAGAGCTACCCTATTCTTTTCTTTATCATTTGGAAACCGATCTGGATGACATTTTATTTTTAGCTCATCATAGAGCGTTTTTACATGGAAAGAACTATTGATAATATTCTCAAAATCAACATCCTCTTCTTTGGCTTTTCTTTTTAGCTTTTGGAGTTTGCTTTCTGATTTTTTATAAAAAAACAAGAGATAGATAATTATCACTAATTCAAGGAGGGCAATCCATATCCAAGGGTTATAAAATTCAGCAGAATTCGAGTTTGATAAAGCTTGGTTTATGATTCTAATTGAATCTGCTAACAAGGTGTCATTCATAGTTTACAAGGATTAAGTTAATGCTGCATAATCTTTTAATTGCCATCGCAAACCATAGGCTCCATTTTCTCCATGAATCTCTAAGGTGTCCCAGCCTAATACAATAAGTTTTCTGATCAGGATATTGTTACTCAAAATGACAAGACCAATCTGCTTTATCTCTTCTTTGGAGAGTTGTCGCCCAGAGAAGGCTTCTATCCTAAAACCTGTTTTGAACCAGTTAGAGAATTGATGTCGATATGATTTTTCGCCTTTAGATACACTAGCTTTGAGCAATGTAGGTGCAGCTCCTTCTACAAAAGCATTTCGAGCAGAAGCGTTAAAACTTCTAAGCAATTTATTTCGTTCGCTTCTATCGAAAAACCAATCGACTATCTTATTCCAAGTATTCTCTAACATTGGTGTGCAAAAAAAAAGAGTAAAGCAATATTTTATCGCTTTACTCTTTCCAATTCTTATACCTTAAAAAAGGGCATTGATTTTCAATCTATTAATCCATAAAGGCTAGTCTATCTTATGTTTTAAGCAGTTCATTTTGGATAGGAAAATAGAATGCACAGCAATTAATACTGTGATTCTCTATTGAATAGAGGCTTCTCTACTGTTCTGAGAAATTACGGGCTTTAAATTTCATTATTCATTTTTAATTATAATTCCATCTCAAACTGGAGGTTGGTTTAGCATATTGGATGATGTACAGATCATGGAGATTCATTGGGAGTTTCAATCCGTCTCAAACTGGAGAATGGTTTAGCATACAGAGGATTTGTCCAACCACCACAATGAGACAGCAGCGTTTCAATCCGTCTCAAACTGGAGAATGGTTTAGCATAAAACTAAACACCACCTTAACACAGTGTTTAAATTGTTTCAATCCGTCTCAAACTGGAGGATGGTTTAGCATGTATTAACCAACCCTAAAAAGGGGGAGAAAGGGGAAAGTTTCAATCCGTCTCAAACTGGAGGATGGTTTAGCATCTAAAATAAATGTTATTACAAATAGTGCTCAATACGTTTCAATCCGTCTCAAACTGGAGGATGGTTTAGCATACATGTACAAAGCCTTCTTAGACCTCAGTGTGACGTTTCAATCCGTCTCAAACTGGAGGATGGTTTAGCATGT
>JAAEPD010000208.1 GCA_024222455.1 Aureispira sp. | reverse complement strand
GAGTGGCTAAAAAAACAACCTGATTTAGTCTATAATTTCTTCTTTCACAAAGATGCTGGATTTTATCTAACCTAATCCACCTTGGCTATAAATGATCTAGCATATTTTTATGAGTTTATGGATAAGTTGGAAGATGTTGAACCTTTGTATTTAAGGGCTCTTGAAATAAGAGGAGAGGTTTATGGTAAAAACGATTTTAAGTATGCAGAAACCTTGAATAACTTAGCTTATTTCTATGAAAGTACAGGTCGTTTTGAAGAAGCGGAATCTTTACGGATAGAGGTAGAGTTAATTATTAAAAGCTCATTGGGAACAGATAATTTTTACTATGCAGGAGCTATTCATAATTTGAGTGCAGTGTATAGAGAAAATGGTAAGTATTTAAAGGCTAAGGAAGCTTGTTTAATGTCAATGAGTATAGTAAAAAAAATAGCAGGAGAAGGACATTTTTATTATGCAACAGGTTTAGATAATTTAGCTTCAATATATATGGATATGGAGAAGTATGAGGAAGCTGAACCGTGGCTACTAAAAGCTCTTGAGATTACTAAATCTGCTTTGGGAGAAGGGCATACAGATTATGCAGCAGCCCTAAACAATTTAGCAAAATTATACAATAGAATAGGAAAGAATAATGAAGCAGAGGAACTGTTTTTTAGAGCTATGCATACTATAAAGAGTGCATCAGGGAAAAAACATGCTTTGTATATCACAGCGTTAAACAATATAGGAGCCTACTATAAGTCTGTTGATAAATTAGATACTGCATATGCCTATTTTATGTTAAGTATTGCTAGTAATTCAACTAATTTTAATCAACTGCTCCCTAATTATTTTTCTATTGAATTAGATTCTATTATAGAAGAATCTGTAGGAAGTAAATGCTCTAGAACAGACATTAAACATACTACTTATCTTAAATTAGCTAGTTTGGATTATCGACATTCTGTTGAAATAATAGAATCCTTTCAACAACTCTTATTGGTTGTTAGAGCTCAGTATGATCAATTGATGAGAGGAGGTAGTGTAGTTGAAGATGCTCAATCGGCCAAAATTTTACAAAAATACTATGCTTTAGCAAAAGTTGCTATGGCGATCAATGAAGATATTCGAAGTGGTTTTGCAGGGAAGAAAAATAGGCTTAGAGTTTCAACTATTAATGGAGATATAATGAAGCATGGGATAGATGCAGCCTTAGCTTTAGCCAAGCCAGAATACCATAAAGAAGCTTTTAGTTTTGCAGAACAGAACAAATCTATATTATTGTCTGATGCGATAAAAGGACATAGAGCCAGAATATTAGGAGACTTGCCAGATTCTTTAGTCTTACAGGAACTTAATTTAGAAGAAAATAAAGATCGAATACTTAAGGCTAAATATAACGCTTCTAATGATGATGAAAAAGCTATGATACTTGCAGAAGAGAATGAGCTTAATTTGAAGATAGAAGCTTTTGGAAAGTCCCTGAAAAATAAATACCCCAAATATCATGCATTAAAATATGAAAAAAATATTGCTGAAGCAGCTGATGTTCAAGCACTATTAGAGCCCCAAACGATATTGCTAGAATATTTTATGACGGATACTATGACTTATCTATTTGCTGTAACGGCAAAGGAGGTAAATGTGTACCCTATAGCGATTGAAAAGGCTGATTTGAAAATAAAGATAAGAACATTGCGTCAAGCGTTGATCGATTATAATATGATTATAGATAACCCTGAACAGGCCTATCAATTGTATACAAAGAATGCTAATTGGTTTTATAAAACATTTTTAGCTCCCGTTTTAGTTAATAAGGACATACAAAATATAGTGATTGTGGCAGATGGAGAATTAGGGCATTTGCCTTTTGAAACATTTTTAGTAGAGCCTGCTCCTTCAGAAACTGTAGGCTATGATCAATTACACTATTTAGTGAAAGATTACAATATTGCATATAATTATTCTGCAACACTATGGAAAGAAAACCTAGAAGCCAAACAGCATAAAAATAATGGAGAGTTTTTAGCTTGTGCTGCAGCATATAGTAATCTAGATTCTAGTTTGACAGAACTAAGAGCACCATATATAGTAGAAACACGAACACATTTAAATCCATTACCATCTGCTCAAAATGAAGTGAGAGCTTTGGAAAAACTATTTAAAGGTGTTTTTTTGCAAGAAGAAGCAAGTAATGAGCATTATTTTAAGGAAAATGCTCATCAATATGGTGTTATTCATTTAGCTATGCATGGTATTCTAAACGCACGACAACCTATTTTATCCTCTTTGGCTTTTACAGAAAATAGAGATAGTCTAGACGATAATTTTTTACAAGCTTATGAGATTTCTCATTTGAAATTAAATGCTGATTTAGTTGTGCTTTCTGCTTGTGAAACAGGTTATGGGAAATTTGAACAAGGGGAGGGTATTATTTCTTTAGCACGTTCATTTATGTATGCAGGAGTTCCTTCTTTAGTGGTTTCTCTTTGGCAAGTTAATGATAAATCAACAGCTGAAATCATGGAGTTTTTTTATAAGAATTTGGCTACTGGAATGGATAAATCTAAAGCCTTGCGTCAAGCTAAGTTAGAATATTTAAAGAAAGCACAAGATATAGCTGCTCATCCAGCATTTTGGTCACCTTTCATACAGCTAGGAGATAGTAAATCAATAGAACTAGCCCAAAAAGGTAATGATTGGATTTGGTGGATAGTAGGGGCTTTAGGCTTGGCAATCCTATTAGGTTTGGGAGTGAAGATGGCAAGAACTAAAGAGTTGATTTGATCCATGCAATACACCATTTTAATTACTGTAGGCATCTTTAGAAGTATATTATGATTTAATATCACACACCTATACCACCACGTATGAAATTATTACATGTTTGTCTATTGGTCATTTTAGGCCATTGTTTTTCCTATGCTACTCCTCCAACTTTGGCAGAATTAGATAGTATTGCAGGAGCTTTTTATGACCAAGGAGATTACCCCAATAGTGTTTTGTCTTATCAGAAATTAATTGAATTAGCAAAAAAAGAAGATAAGGATAGTCCCTTTTATGCCAATAGCTTAGCGGCTCTAGCAAATGTATATAGGGAAATGGGGCTTTATGATAAATCAGAACCTCTACTAACCAAAGCTATTGCACTTACCGAAAAAAATAAGGAAACAGATGTAAGCTATGCCCATAATCTAAAACAGCTTGGGTTGTTATATCTTGCATTAGGTAAATATACAGAGGCGGAACAAATATTCTTAGAAACCTTAGACTTGTTTAGCAAAATTTTAGGTGAAAAAGATTTGGACTATGCTGTTAATCTTAACGTGAACTAAGGATTAGAAATTAAGCAGCTTTATGTTGAACATTAGTTAATGAAGGATAATAAATAGCTGGTTTTTTATCTAAATATTGATAGGCAATTAATCCAGCAAATAAATGAGAAAAGGCATTAATAGG
>JAAEPD010000207.1 GCA_024222455.1 Aureispira sp. | reverse complement strand
AGAATTTGAGCTTTTGTAACCTTTTGTTAATTCAGAGTGCTCTAACTCCGTTAAGTCTATTTTTTTTACTTTCCTTCCCATTTATTTTGCTTTTGGAAAGCAAATATAACTTATTATTTATTTTGAATCAGTACTTATAACAAAAAAAGCTGCTCTTTTCAGAGCAGCTTTTTTATATCTATATAAGATCGAGTAGATCCTAGTAACGGTAGTATTCTGGTTTGAAAGGACCATTTTGCTCTACACCAATGTAGTCAGCTTGATCTTTAGAAAGTTCTTCTAATTCAACACCAATTTTAGCTAAGTGCAAACGAGCAACTTCTTCATCTAAGTGCTTAGGCAACATGTATACTTTGTTTTCGTATTTGTCAGTCATACGGTTTTCCCATATCTCTAACTGTGCCAATGTTTGGTTAGTGAAAGAGTTAGACATAACGAATGATGGGTGACCAGTAGCACAACCTAAGTTTACTAAACGACCTTCAGCCAAGATGATGATATCGTTTCCGTTTACATCATAAATATCAACTTGAGGTTTGATGTTTGTTTTTGTATGCTTTTCGTTGATCCAAGCCATATCGATTTCGTTATCGAAGTGACCAATGTTACAAACGATAGTTTTGTCTTTCATTTTTTCGAAGTGAGCACCAGTGATGATGTCTTTGTTACCAGTAGCAGTAACAATGATGTCAGCTCTATGAATAACATCAGCCATTTTCTTAACTTCAAATCCGTCCATAGCTGCTTGCAAAGCACAGATAGGATCGATTTCAGTAACAATGATACGACAACCAGCACCACGCAAAGAAGCAGCAGTACCTTTACCTACATCACCATAACCAGCAACAACAGCAACTTTACCAGCCATCATTACATCAGTAGCACGACGGATAGCATCTACAGCAGATTCTTTACAACCGTATTTGTTATCAAATTTAGACTTAGTTACAGAGTCATTCACGTTGATAGCAGGCATAGGTAATGTACCATTGCGCATACGCTCATACAAACGGTGAACACCAGTAGTTGTTTCTTCAGAAAGACCATATACACCTTCTACTAATTCAGGATAGCGATCCAAAACCATATTAGTCAAGTCACCACCATCATCTAAGATCATGTTTAATGGCTTACCACCTTCAAATGTAAACAATGTTTGTTCGATACACCAGTCAAACTCTTCCTCGTTCATACCTTTCCAAGCATATACAGGAATACCAGCAGCAGCAATAGCAGCAGCAGCATGATCTTGTGTAGAAAAAATGTTACAAGAAGACCAAGTAACATCAGCACCTAATTCTACCAATGTTTCGATCAACACAGCAGTTTGGATAGTCATGTGTAAACATCCAGCAATACGTGCACCAGCCAAAGGCTTAGATTCTCCATATTTCGCACGAAGAGCCATTAGACCAGGCATCTCAGCTTCTGCTAATAAAATTTCTTTACGTCCCCAATCTGCTAGGGCGATGTCTTTAACCTTGTATTTCAAATTCGTTGTCTCCATTTGACAAATATTAAGATTATAAATTAGTAATCAATGTATTAGAATCGCTTTTTCTCCGAAAAGCTACGCAAAGGTACAATAATCCTTGTTGAAATTCAAAAGCTTTGCAAACAATTAAGGAATTATGAATTATGAATGACAAACTATAAATACAGTAACTACTTATTTTTAGGGTATAGATCAACCTTTTGAGGTTTTTTTTGATTAAAGATAGTATAGAAAGTAATCAAAGTAAATGACTCCTAGTTTTATTAAACTCCGTTAAAAATGAGAAAATTGAGCATTAAAAAATTCTAGGTATTCGAATAGTTATATTTTTTTGACTAGACTTGTTGTATGATTGAATTAACAAATATCAGAAAATCTTATCCTGTAGGTAAAAATCGTTTGGAGGTGCTCAAGGGCATTGATCTAACAATCAAAGAAGGTGAATTGGTCTCTATAATGGGGTCTTCAGGTTCTGGAAAATCGACATTGCTCAATATTCTAGGAATTTTGGATGATTATGATAGTGGCGAATATTATCTGGATGGCACTTTAATTCGAGATTTATCGCAAACACAGGCAGCTTATTATCGCAATCAAATGATTGGTTTTGTTTTTCAATCCTTCAATCTGTTGGCGTTTAAGACAGCTGCAGAGAACGTTGCTTTACCTTTGTATTATCAAAAAGTACCTAGAAAGAAACGCTTAAAAATGGCAATTGATTATCTTGATAAGGTTGGCCTAAAACCTTGGGCTGAACATCATCCTTCAGAACTTTCGGGGGGACAAAAACAGCGAGTAGCTATCGCTCGTGCTATGATCGCACAACCTAAAATTATACTGGCTGATGAGCCTACAGGAGCTTTGGATTCGAAAACTTCTTATGATGTGATGAACTTGTTTAAGGATTTGAATGCACAAGGCATGACTATTATTATAGTGACCCACGAGGAGGATATTGCAGAGCTAACACAACGTACTATTCGACTTAAGGATGGACAAATAATATAATGTGCGAATTTTAGGAATTATTATGATTATAACTCGTTTTTTTAGGTAATAGGTAATAGGTAATAGGTAATAGGATCATTCGTAATTGAATAGGTAATTGAATAAATGGTAGATATAGATAAATGGCAGGAGATTTTTGCCTCTTTGAGTCGGCATAAACTTAGAACAGTCCTTACTGCTTTTGGGGTGTTTTGGGGGATTTTTATGTTGGTGCTACTCTTAGGAGCTGGTCAGGGCTTACAAAATGGTGCGGAATACGAGTTTCGGGACGATGCAACCAATAGTCTATGGATTTATCCTCGCCAAACTTCCTTACCTTATAAGGGGATGTCTAAAGGTAGATCCATAGAGTTTGATAACAGTGATTATGACTTGATCAAAAATCAGATAGCTGGGGTTGAATATATAACAGGACGTTTTTATTTATCTTCAGAATCAGAGCGGATTACCTACAAGAATCAGAATTATAACTTTAGTGTGCGTTCGGTGCATCCTGATCATGTTATTCTAGAAAATACAATCCTAAAAACAGGTCGTTATATCAATCAGTTAGATTTAAATGAGTTTAGGAAATCTGCAGTGATAGGACGGGTTATCAAAAAAGAAATATTTGGAGATGAGAATCCTGTAGGAGAGTGGTTGGAGATAGGAGGGATTAGTTTTAAGATAGTTGGAACTTATGAGGATACGGGACATGAGGATGAAGAACGTGTGGTTTATATACCTATTACAACAGCTCAGAAGGTGTTTTCAACTACAGATGAAATTAACCAAATAATGGTAACAACAGGCAATGCTTCTGTAAAAGAGGCTTTGGCTATAGAGGCCAATATTCTAGATAAACTCTCTCAAAAACACTTTTTTTCGCCTAATGATCCTCAAGCAGTACGTGTACGTAATCGTGTAGAACGTTTTGAATCTATTATGCAACTGTTTACAATGATCAATTTATTTATATGGATAGTAGGAGTGGGGAGTATAATTGCTGGTGTGATAGGGGTGAGCAATATTATGTTGATAGTAGTGAAGGATAGAACTAAAGAAATTGGGATACGAAAAGCATTGGGGGCTACTCCTGTTTCTATTGTGACCATGATTTTGCAAGAATCTATATTCTTGACAGGTTTGGCTGGCTATCTTGGAATGGCTCTAGGCATTGGGTTGGTAGAACTGGTGCGTTCGACTATGGAAACCTATGAGGTAGATGCAGGGTTTTTTAGGAATCCTGAGGTAGATGGAACTATGGTTATAGTAGCTACTATAGTGGTTGTATTGGCTGGAGCTATTGCTGGTTTAATCCCTGCTTTGAGAGCTGCTCGGGTCAATCCGATTGTGGCTATGCGAGATTAGTAGATATAAAAAAGGCTGAATGGATAAACCACTCAGCCTCTATAGTTAAAGGAGGAGTTTTATAGTTGTATTTTATTTATTTAACTGTTGCTCTATTGCTTTTAATTTTTCTGTTAACTGCTCATTTTGCTTTTTTAACTCAGCTTGAGTTGCTTCCATTGTTTTGATCATTTCCTGTTGCTCTTTTACAGCATTAACCAAGACTGCTGTCATTTCAGAATAATCCATTCCTACAGCTTCTCCTTTGTCACTAGTTACTTCATTTCCTTCTGCATCCCAATGTGCTACTACTTCAGGTATTACCTCACTAACTTGCTCTGCAATAAAACCTACTTTATACAGCTCTGATCTATCAAATTTGTATTGATAAGTTACAGGCTTTATTTTTAGCACTTCTGCTAAACCATATTTCAGAGCAGAAATATTTTGTTTGTGCTTTTGGGAGCTAGTTGTAACATGCGAAGTCGCATAAATTGGTAAGGTAGCTGCTCCTCCACCTCCACATTGTACACGATTAGCCGCATCATAACCTTGGCCTTTAGGGTTGTTGATATTATAACCACCCAAGATAATTGAGCGCTGTACTGCAACCCCAAAACCAGGATAAGATCCAATTAGCTCAAAGCCATAATTAGTTGCTGTATTGTGAGAGCAATAGAGTGCATCTGAGCCATTACGAATTAACATTCTATCACCTTCTATATGAAATTTTTCGACAGGAGCATTGGTTCCCATACCTATTCTATTGGTAGAAGCATCCACAAAAAACATATTGGCATTTCCATCAGATTCTACACGGAAATCATAATCACCACCTTGTTCATTAGCTACTATGTTTCCTCTGTAAAACACTGCTGCATAGTCATTTGTGCCGCCAGGGGCATCTGCGTATAAAGCATAGTGTGTGCCTGTTCCTGGTGAGTTTACAAAGCTATATAATCCATATAATGTACTCGTGTTGGTGCTCGGAGGGTATATTCGATTGCGAGAGCCGTAAAGAGTTCCTTGCCCCCCACCTATATAGGTATCAGTTCCATATTTAGTTGCATTGCCATCAGCATAAATATTATTACGCACACCATAAATAGTTCCTGTTGCAGTACCATTGGGAAAGTAATTATATACACCATTTTTAGTACCATTAACATTAGCAAAGTTATTATATACTCCATATTTAGTTCCTGTTCCAGAGGCATTCATAAGATTGTATAGATTATATAATGTTCCATTATCTGTACCACTATGGTTGTTGTATATACCATAATTGGTAGTGGCATCTGTATTGGGGATGTTGGTGTATAATCGAGCAATGCCACTTGTTATTCCAATGTCTACATTTCCATTGGTATTGATGCGCATATTTTCTACATTATTGGTCTTGAATACCATATCTTGGGCATCAGTAGTCCCTAAGAAATTTGTGGCATCAGAAGTTCCTACATTTCCTAACAAGCCCCAAGCTGTAGCTGTTGAGTTTGTCCAAGATATAGTTCCTGCTCCATCTGTAGTCAAGACTTGTCCTGCTGTACCATCTGCTACATTGCTCAATACACCTGTTGCATCAGATTGTACCAACCTACTGTTAGTGCCAGCTAAGTTAGCGATTCGAACACCACCATTTACATGGAGTTTTTCGGTTGGAGTATTGGTGCCAATACCTACATTTTGAGCATTAGTGCTCATTGCCCCAAGTAAGAGGGGGAGGGTGTAGTTGAAAAGTTTTTTTAGATTCATAGTTTAATTTTTTTAGTGTGTGTAATGCTGTCTATTTAGATGTAAGTAGGCCTATTTTGTACAGGAGCCTGCTAACAAAACTAAAAAGTATGGAAAAATTAGGGGCTAGCCTAACCATTTTTTAAGGTATACAGCAAAGTTAAGATGATTTCTATTTTGTTTATTTTGTTGCTATACAGTGTTTTATGTGTTTGGTTTTGCCCAGCGCCAAAAGGGTTTATATTTGTTAGAGTTATTTTTATAGTTTGAAAATATAAGTTTAGGAAATCTATTTTTTATAGAAAATTAAAATTTACTAAAAGTTAAGTTTTAAACAGCGGTTTGGTTAGGTAAGTTATTGGTTGATATGTGTTTATGTTGGT
>JAAEPD010000206.1 GCA_024222455.1 Aureispira sp. | reverse complement strand
TAATGATGGAACACTATTTAAGGTAACTCCTACTGTAGATAGGTTTGGGAATTCCAATAAAGCATATCTTTTTGATGGAGATTCAAGCCACATAGCTTTGCCTTCTAATATGTTAGATAAGCAAGCAATGACTATTTCAATGTGGTTCAAAACAACAGCAGGAGGAACAGGTGTTTTGGTGGGGCAACAAAATGTACCTATTTATCAAAGTGGCTTAGCTAATTGGACACCGATTTTGTATGTACGCCAAGATGGGCAATTGCATGCTAGTTTTTGGAATGGAAGTAATAGTAATGAAAACGATAGTACCTTTTTAGTCAATGATGATATGTGGCATCATGTAGTTATTACAGGAGATGCTAGCGGTCAAGATGTGTATATTGATAATGTGTTGTGTGGTACAGGAACGGGAATTCAAGTATTATCTAATGTAATTTATAACTATATAGGAAATGCACCTGCAGGAAGTTTTTGGCCTTCTACACCAGGTGGTTATTTTTCTTTTGATGGGACAATTGATGATGTTCATATTTATAACAGAAAGCTCTGTCCTCTAGCCGTGAATAAACTTTATAATGCGAGTAATCCTGCAACAACAGGTGTTGTTGCTGTAAAGAAAGAACTTGCATTTAATATCTATCCTAACCCTGCAACCAATCAATTAAATATAGAAACAGATGCTACAATAGAATCTATAGAGATTTACAGTTTAGTAGGAAAGCTTGTACAAAGAGAGAAAACGGCTAGTTTTAGTGTACAGAATTTAGAGAATGGTGCTTACATTTTAAGAGCAAAAACAAATAAAGGTCTGGTTCATAAGCGATTTATAAAAGGTGAATAAAAGAGAGTAATAAACCCATGACCTTAGTATTAGAAGGCTGTCTGTTTGGGCAGCCTTCTTTTTTTGATTATTGCTACTTGAGTACAACTTTATTCGTTCCCGAAACTTGATTGATATGGCATTTGTCTCCACTGATTATGAAGGTTTCTTGAACCACAACTACACTGTCTTTGATACCCACAAACATAAAGGAATCTTGTTTTTCTAGTAGCTCATCATGCTGACGATCGCTTGCAACCGTATAGTTGCCCTCTCCAATCATAGCCCCTCTTATTGTATCCCCATCAGAGAGCTGTATCGTATAATAATCATCAACCGTGATGGGCTGCCCTGCTTCATTTTCTACTGAAATTCCAATACTTTTGAAAATAGTGCTACAAGTGACTTCTGTTGGATTATTGAAACTAAAAAGACAGCTAAAAAAGATTAAGATAAGAACATATTTCATTGGATTAATTGTGATTTTAGTCATTAGAATTGAATTTAAGAATCTTGCCAGGAGAACCTTGCCCTTCTGTGCTGATATATAGATTATTGTTTTTGTCAAAACAAAGTCCTTCAGGTTGTGGCATAGCCTTTTTATCGAGAAAAATTATCTCTTTTAGTATTTTGGTTTTAGTCAAAATTAATAACGAAGACCCCTTTGCAGAAGTTAGGAAGTATTCTCCAGTTTTGGGGTGTATGGCTATACCTGAGGGGGAAAATTCTGCAGCTCTATTTTTTAAATCTTTGAGCTTAGATTTGGATAGATCAGCAAAAGTTGACTTCACCAATGATTTGAGTTCATTCTGAGAAATGCTTAAGAATGGTTGAGTAATTAGTTCTTTTTGTGTTAGATCAAATTGGTAAACACACTTAGTGTCCTTATCGTCATCCAAAGGTTTAGCTTTACAAGCCAACAATAAAGAATGGCTTTCCTTTTCGTAGCAAAGGCCCTCCACATTATTTTTAATACCAAGTTCTGTCTTGTAAGTAGTAGTTTTTTTACTAACCCGATCATAGAAATAAAGTTTGCCAGAACTTTCGCAAAGAATTATTGTATTGCCAACTTTTTCGATAGCTTCATAATCTCCTTTTTTTGCAAATTTTTCTTTTCTCTTTATTTTAAAAGATTCAGGCCTTAAAGTGAAAATGGTGCCACTCTCATCATTATTAGTGATAAAACTATGATCTTCTTTGTCATAAGCTAGGCTAGAAACTTCAGTAAGTTTTTTATCTAGAAAAAAAGATGCTGAAGGTATTTCAAAGATGTAATTTGAAAATGATTTTTTAGGCTCCATAATCTCTAAGGAATTATTTACAATCAGTTCAGAATCGTTGTTTTGATATTCAAAGTTATTGCTTTGATTTTCTGTAGAACTACAAGAAGAACAAAGGATAATATAAAATAAGGTTATTCTTAGAATCATCTTTTATTTTTTAGAAATAAGTTGTTTTTATCTTTTATTTACTACTTAATGCCGTCCAAATACTTTGCAACCAATCTGCATTTGCCAAAGGGCTTAAGTTCTTGAATAGGTTTTCTATTTTGAGGATATCCTGTCCTTTCTTTTTGTCAGAAATAAAACTTTTTTGTTCCTGAAACTGGCCTATTTTTTTAGCAAGTTTTAGCATGTTGAAATTTGCTTTTTTGCGATATTCAGAGATCTGCTTGTTACGTTGCACATATATCCTAAAACTTTGTATCAGCGACAAAAAAGCATCAAACTCATCTAGTTCATAATAGCTTTTGAGCTGAATAATCTTAGCACCTAAATGATAAGAAGTATCCGTGAATTCTATCGTTTGTAGCAGCTGTAAGGCCTCCTTGTAGCGTTGAGTTGCATAATAGATAGCAGCTAAATTATAAGCAAAGGCATTTTCTTTGACCAAAGGTTTCAATCTGTGCTTCATCTGATGGATAAAACGTTCTGTCCACTCATAATCTTGTGTCCGAATACCTGCAGTCGTTATATTTTTATAATCCCATTCTTCTAGATAGTTATTTTTGAGCAAAATACTGTGTTGCAGTTGTGTTTTATACAAGTTCATAAACTCTATATAGTAACTACTATCTCCAGTATTAATCTGTCTAATACAGTAGTTTTGGGCATAATCATACATTTGCAACATCTCTTCTTTCGGAAAGTCCATGATATGTTGCTCTAATAGAGTTTTTAGCAACTGATACTCTGTGGCTAAACCATTTTCGAGCATTTGTAAAATCTGATAATAAATAGCAATGCCAGGATATAAGGTCAACAGTTTAGGACGATGTTTCAGAATCTTTTTGATGTCTTGGAGCAAGCCACAACTATAATTTGCCTTAATAACAATATTTCGACTAGCCATATCGCAGGCTATTTTTAATGTCCTCTAAATGGTTTAAATCCTCCGTCTTCAGACGGAAAAGACTTAAGTCCTTGCAAATGGTTATCTTAGCAAGATGAAAAATTACACAAAAGCAAGTCATACGATTTATCATCATAGATAGCATATAG
>JAAEPD010000205.1 GCA_024222455.1 Aureispira sp. | reverse complement strand
GGGTGATTAGCTCAGTTGGTTCAGAGCACCTCGTTTACACCGAGGGGGTCGGGGGTTCGAGTCCCTCATTACCCACACAAAAGCCTTTACATTATAAAATGTGAAGGCTTTTTTTATTTGTATAAACCCTCAATCATTCTACTCTCCAATAGTTTATTTTAACTCTCAGAACTATTCCCATTATTACCACTTGACCCAAAAAGAGAATACAGTTTAAAATCGTAAATCTATAACCACCTAATAATCAACGTATTAAGTTTTTGGTATATTTTTATATGTTTATACATTTATATATTCCCAAAATATACAACTACTACTATGAAAATTAAAATGAACATCCTATTGACTATTGCTCTAATTATTGTTTCTTATTCACTTATACAAGCTCAAGGAGATCCTTTTGCTCCCAAAGAAGCCCCCTTTGCTCCAAAGGAAGAACAGAAAAAAGAGGAACCTAAAGCTAAAGAAGAGCCTAAAGCAATTACTGTTGCTAACAAGCCAGAAGATATCTTAACTCAAAGTCCAAAATTTGATAATTACATTAAGGACAAGTTAACTTTTTCTATTCCAGTGATAAGTGTTCCTGAATTTAAAGCTCTTATCAAAGAAAACAAATCCGTTATTGTATTGGACGCAAGAGGCGTAAAAGCTTTTGAAACGAGTCATTTGAAAAGAGCAAAACGAGTGGGCACTACCGAAGATTTCAGCATAGAGCGCATTTGGATGTATAGAAGAGACGCTCCTATTGTTATTTATGCTACAGTAGGCAAGGAAAGTGAAGAAATTGGTAATACTCTACAAAAATTAGGTTTCACCAATGTACACAATCTCTATGGATCAATCATTGAGTGGGTCAACCAGAATGGTAACTTAGTTAATAAAAAAGGTAGAGCAACCTTAAGAGTAGGAATCATCAAGAATGAAAATGAAGCAAAAGCTTTTCTAGAGAAAGGCCAAACTATAGCCATAAAAGAAGCTAAGTATTAAGTATCACACTTAAAAGATACAATACTCTAAGCTTATCCTCCGTTCAGGATAAGCTTTTTTTTATTTGGGACTGTGGTCCTGTAGTTGTACTACTACTCCACCAAAACGGTGCTCCCCTGCCCTAAATTTTTTAGCGCCAATAAAGCAATCCAAACTATTGTAGTTCTCTTTAGAGTTTTTATAAACACCTTGCACACCATAACCCATTGCATGTGTGTTGCCATAATCCACCTGTTGCCCCTTTTCATCTGTCAGTAAGGTTATGCAAGTAGAGCAAATAGATTTTGGATAGCGAGCAAAATAAGGGACTTCCACCGCACAATTACTGCAAAGTTGGATCGGAATATTTTTGCCCCCATCATAGATCGCACCCTCCCAAGCATACAACCACTTGTGCTCTGCAAAACTTAGTTTACTATGTGCCTGTTTTTTGAATTGATTGATATGTTCTAAGATAGAGGAATAAAGCGCTGAATCTATTTGCAGTGGTTGAGCTGTAAACCAATCTTCTTTTGAGAAAAAATCTTGTGCAAAATCTTCCCATCCTTCATAGCTCTGCCCTGAATCGGTAGTTTTGCTATACAAGCTATAAGAACGATTAAATATTTTCTGGAAGGCAAATTCTTGTTGGTGGTAGCTGTACTTTAGTAAGGTTTGGGGGGCTTTCATACTTAGTTCAAATTAAAATTACCAGAAGAGGCTTTGTGCTGCATCAGAAACAGCTCTAATTTGCGTAATTGATACATCAAAAACTGATCTCGCTCTTCTTGTGTTGGGGTTAAAATATAGTCCAATTTATCATCATCCTCCAACTCCAACTCTGCTAAAATATCAATATCTGTAGCATTGGAAGTATGTATCCGAAATAGATGGTTGTACTTATCTGAAAGTTCTAATATTTTTCGACGTATAGTTGGAGATTTAACCAAAGTTGGTTCAAAATGGAGTCGTTTGATGTCTCCACAAGGATAGAGTTTACTCTTTTGTTGATTTTGATAATTGAGCAACTCAAACAAATCTACTATTTTGACCTCTATATCATAAGTGCCATCCTCATGTTTCTCCAAGATAGTCTCCAAAGAGACTAAAACACCCAACATAGGATCGGGATATTCAAATACTGCAGGAATACCAAAATAGTCAATTGTTCCATTCAACACATCTTCTATCAATTCTTTGTATCGTGGCTCATAAACATGAAGTTGCAATACTTCACCTGGTAAGCGAAACAGATTTAAAGGGAATAATGGTATGGTTAGAGGTGTATTCATTAAGATATTTTCTGATGTTGTTTATTTTAAAATCAACTACTAAGATTTTGAGTTCACTCAATCCATACTACCACTTCTTAAGTACTTTATACAAGTCTTCACACTTACCAGTCTCTTCTAGAAGAATATTATCAGCAGTTTTAATTTTTAACGTAAAAGTACATTTATCTCCTTCTTCCATAAATTTTATGGAAATCATATCCGCAGTAATATCCAACTCCGTCTCAACTTCTGCTCCTGATTTACATATTACACTACTACGATTCTCGTTCATTAAACTTGTAGTACAACTATATATAGTAATCAAATCAAGTCCCTCCACTTTATAGGCAGCGTTGGTATCTTCCGAACTATTCGAATCACCATAGAGGATTTGTTTTTTTTCTGAATCAAACTTTAGGTTACCATGCCCACCAAAGGAGGTGAGGTTACTGAGTTCTTTATGATAAAAAAAGCTCTTTTTCTCACCATCATATATATACATATCATATGTAGGTTGCGAATACGCTCCTCCCGCATAAGAACCCAAGATTCCAAAATCCAAATTTCCATCAAAATTAAAATCCTCTACCCAAACAGGAAATTTACGGTTAGCCCCTCCAAACATCTTCTTCAGCTCATTATTATATTCGGATACATGATAATTCTTTTCAATTTCGAATATTTTTTTATTCGTCAATTTGGAGTAGATATGGTAATTCACCTTGACACCATCGCCCGTTTTATCCTTTTCTTCTGTATATAGAATACTGTATCGCCCCACTGAAACTACTTCTTGAGCAAAAAGAAAAGTAGAGCAACAAATAAAAAATAAGCAATAAAATAATTTAGTAGACATCATATTAGTTATTGTTGAGTGATTTATATATCTAAAGGTAATTTCTTTTGCATCTACTACCAATCTTTAAGCACTTTATACAAGTCCTCACAGTTGCCAGTTTCTTCTAGCTTTTTTTGTGGAATAGTATTTTCAAAGTTGTAAATCGTTAATATAAAAGTACATTGACCTCCTTCTTCTGTAAAGTCTATAGAGATCACGTCCGCAGTAAGGGTAAACTCATCTTCGATTTTTTCCCCTGCATTATATTCTACAGTATAATTACTCTTCACATGACTCAAATTATGCCCCTCCATTTCATAGATTGCCCTTGTTGCATGCATATTATCCCCATCAGTATGAGAGATTGTTTTTGTTGTAGGATCAAATGACAGACCACCATGGTCACTAATATTACTTAAGCTACTAAGTTCTTTATGGAAGACAAAATTCTTTTTCTGACTATCATATATATACATATCATAGCTAGGTTTTCCATAAGCTCCCCCATAATAGGTATTAAAGACACCAAAATCTAAGTTCCCATCAAAATTAAAATCCTCTACCCAAACAGGAACTTTAGCCTTAGTTCCTTCACCGAAAGTTCTCTTCAAATTAATATACTCCCCTAAACGATTATTCTTTTCAATTTCGAATACTTTTTTATTCGTCAATTTAGAGTAGATATGGTAAGTTAATTTAACCTTATCATCCATGTGAATCCCATCAGTTGTTTTATCCCTCAATTCTTCATATAAAATACTATATCGACCAACAGAAACTACTTCTTGGGCAAAAAGAAAAGAAGAACAACAAATAAAAAATAAGCAATAAAGAAGTTTAGTAGACAGCATATTGGTTATTGTTAAGTGATTCTAAAATTAAAATATACTCTAGAAGGATTTGGATTATATCTCCAAAGGTAATTTTTTCTGCATCCAACTCAATGTTTTATTGAGTTGATGGCTGTCTTTGGCCGCATCATACAAGACATAATCTGGCCTCAAAATAACAAATTGTATTTTTTGGGCCTCCATCCAAGCCTGCAACTCGCCTGTATGATCTTGCATCAGTTGAGTATAACGAGGTTCTGTCTGAAAAGGTTCTTTCGATGGAATTACCTTTACAAACTGTGCTCTTATTTTAGCTAAATACTCAATATGCTTCACAGCTATAGCATCTACGGGGTTTTGGTTGAGCCCCAACACTACAAAACGTTTATCAGTAGCTTGATCTAATGGTAATATTTTCCCTGTAGTTTGTCTCAACATAAGTAAAGGAAACAAACGGCCTCTTGATTTATGCAACTTACCTACTACCCCGTATTTAATCAAAGAAGAGGTATCTAATGTTCGTTTTAAAAGTCCTTTAGGTATAATTTTCACCACTCGCCTCAGCCATCTCAACCAACTTGAATTAAACAAGCGTTTTATGCCCAAATTCAGTTGTATAAGATAACGTACATTTAGCTCTCGTTCTCCCTTATAAAAATTGAGCAAAGCAGGTTTAGCTATCCCATCCAAAAGCAATTGCAACTTCCATACAACATTATAAACATCCTTTATTCCTGCCGATAAGCCCATCCCTAAATATGGTGGCATTATATGCGCTGCATCTCCCGCTATGATCACTCTATCTGAATGCCATTGTTTAAGTATTTTGGCTTGGAAGGGATGAACAAAAGCAGATTTTATATCCAACTCTACAGCAGACGTTTTTTGGAGCAACTCTAAAACTTGTTCTGTTCCAGAAGCATTATCAACTTCATCTTTTGTCAGTCTAAATTCCCAGCGCTGATGTTCCTCATTATTAGTTATTCTAGTCACAGGAGGATCTGCATCGTATATAGTTTGAGCAAAAGTAGGTACCTGAACCGCATCTCTAGCAAAAGTATCTACATTCAAGGTATACTTTAGAGAATCATATATCTTATAAATTAAACCACTAGCTTCTGGAATTGTGCTATTCTGTCCATTGCAGACCAACAAATATTTAGTTGCTATCTTTTTATAGGCTGTATGATGATGAACAAATACCTCTACCCCATCTTCTAGTTGTTCTATCGTTTCTAACTCACAAGAAGTATATAAATCTACATATCTAGAATATCGTTTTTGCACACAATCTTGCAAGATTCGTTGCACATCTGGCTGATAAAAACCATAAACAGGAGCAATATCCTTGAGGGCAGACTCTTTGAACTCCAACAACGTATTTCCTTTTTTATCAATAACCTGAGTACCTTCCAAAGGATGCATAACAGACTCCAATTTGTCCCAGAGTTTGAGTTGCTTAAACATTCTGACCACTTCCCCGTCTACACGTCCTGCCTTAGCAATAGGTAAATCACCCAATGCTTTTTTCTCAATCACTGCTGTACGAATACCATAATGCCCCAACAATAGAGCAGCCATATTCCCCACTAATCCATATCCTATTATAACAACATCATACATAAAATGAACACAATTTATAACAAAACTATCTTTTTAGATATTTTTACTACTATTTTTAATAGCATGGAACTTTTAACTCAATTCATCCTGTTCTATTGGATGTAAGAACTCGCGTAATTTAGCAGGAATACGAACAGGTTTTTGTCGATCAAAATTGACCATAACAATGGTTGCTTGGGCAACAGCAGCCAGTCCAACTTTAGGACTGTACATTTCACAAACCATCACAAAACTTGTATTCCCTACTGACTTCACTCCTACTTTTAGAGTAAGTGTATCAGGATAAACAACCGATTTTTTATAATCACAAGTTACTTGAACCAATACGGGTTTCACATTATCATCGGCCCAATTATAGCCTTTGAGTTCATCAAAATATTTGACCCGACCAGTTTCAAAATAACGTATATACATAACATTATTAACGTGGCCAAAAGCATCCATATCTCCCCATGCCACAGGGACTTCTAAAGTAGTAGTATACTTCATAAAACAATTTACTTAATAATTAAAAACCATAAAGAATATGCCATGATTTAGCAACGGCTGAACACCAAACCACCAAATTTAGATGGATATTCACTAAAAAATATAAGGTATTGACCAAGTTTTTTAGTTTTGATTCAAATAAAGATTTATCTTATGCATAAATCGAATCAAAACCCAATCTATTTAAGCTATGTTCAGCACTAAAATTCACCTCCTAATACTCAGCATTACACTTTGTTTAGGACAATTACGAGCGCAATATACAACAGTTCAATCAATTCCTGATCCCAAACAGAGAGGAAACTTTTTTGTATCCAATCCTCTAAATATTATTAATGCAGAAGAGGAACAAGAATTGGAACAAAAACTACAGCAAATAGAAAGAGAATCTACTATAGAAATTGCTCTAGTTATTATCAATTCAATAGGTAACAACAATCCTAAATCCTTTGCCACAGATTTATTTAATTATTGGGGTGTTGGCAAAGCAAGTAAAGACAATGGACTACTCATCCTTGTATTAATAGAGGAACGACGCATCGAATTTATTACAGGTTATGGCATTAATCAAGTACTAACAGATCAAAAATGTGTAGATATACAGCAGAGTTACATAATCTCTCACTTTAAACAGGAAGATTATGCACGAGGGCTCGATAGAGGAATTAGTGAAGCATACAGAGTACTAAATGCCTCTAGAGATGCAGATGGTGTCTACAGAGCGCAACCCAAACCTACTAGCAGAATTGAGCAAATATTGCTTTTGGTTATAAGCATATGGGTATTGATCTCTTTATCAACTATATTTTCTAATTTTCTAGTAAAAAAAGAGCCTTATGAAAAGTATAAAAGGCTCGATTTTGTAGCTAATGATTTCTGGGTTATTCTACCTATTCTATTTATAATAGGTTCTGGTATCGGGTTATGGTTTTCTGGATATCCTCTAAATCATCAGATATATGGGACAATTTCTTTGGCTTTAGTTCTTATTTGCATTTATAGTATAGTAGCTCTTCGATCTCACTATCGTCATGCAAAACGAAACTGTCCCAAGACGGGCAAGCCAATGGCAATACTAGACGAATCAGAGGAAGATGAATACTTAGCCAAAGGACAGGTCACTGAAGAAAGAATAAAGTCTAAGCAATACGATGTTTGGGCAACTCACGATAAAACAGAGGTATTGGTTCTCCAATACAAAGGAACAGCCAGAAAATACAGTACCTGCTCTAAATGTAGTTATACTACAAATTATTTAAGAAATAGTGTAGTTACGTCACGAGCTACTTACACCAGTACAGGAAGCAAAAGGCAAGATTATGAATGTAAACACTGCCATCATAAATACAGCAAAACAGTCACCTTACCAATGCTTGTCGAAAGTTCATCAAGCAGTAGTTCAAGTAGTGGAGGAAGTTGGGGCGGAGGAAGCTCTGGAGGAAGTGGAGGCGGAAGCTCTTGGTAAGTATTTATAGATAGAGATCAGATAGATGTGATTTTTTCTAGTTTTTTTTTTAGCTTTAGATTTAGTAAAATTAATAACCTTTTTAAGCCCTTTTAGACCTATGATGGAATTAATCTATGCAGCATTTTCGCCATCCAATTTATTGCTGTCTGTACTCTTGGTGCTTATCATGTTCTACTGGCTTACCGTTATTCTGGGAGCCTTAGATGTCAACTCTATTGATGTTGATTTAGATATGGACGTAGATGTCGATGTAGACATTGATGTGGACGTAGACGTAGATGTGGACGTAGATGTGGACGTAGATGCAGACGCTGATGTAGATGCTGATGCAGAAGGCAGTGTAGGAGGCGCAGGTTGGTTTATGCTTTCGCTAAGATTCTTCAACTTTGGGCGACTACCTTTTATGGTAGTGATGTCACTACTAGTCTTATTTATGTGGTCTATCTCGGTCTATTGCAACCATGAAGGAAGTATTGTTAATCCTAACAACTCCCTCCTCTTTGCAGGATTGTTATTTGTGCCTAATATGTTTGTCAGTTTGTTTATCACAAAAATCCTGACAGCTCCTTTAGTCCCTGTTTTTGCAAAATTGAACACTTCAGTAGAAAATGTAAAAACAGAAGGAAAAGTTGGCATCTTGACAACATCTGTCAACGAGAAAGGAATGGGACAAATGAAAGCAGAAATTGATGGTTCAGTAGTAAGTTTAAGCATTCGTATGCAAGATAAAGAACCTATCAAAAAAGGAGAAAAAGTAGTCATAATAGAGTATTTAGCTGACGAAAAAATTTATATTGTAGATAAAATCGATCATCACTAAACATCACAAGTTGCAATGAACAGTCTTTTAGTTCAAACTATTTTTTAACACCCAATTAAATCATTTTTATTAACCCCTGTTCCCTAAAGTTCTCCTAAATGTTTGGAAACATTATCATTGTTATTGTAGGTATTATTGTTGCTATCATTATAGGATTTTTTCTATTAGTAGCACAATCTCATAAAAAAGTTGCTCAAGGTAAAGCCTTGATTCGTACAGGTATGGGAGGAGCCAAAGTCGCTTTAGATAGTGGTATGTTTGTCATTCCTGTTCTACACAAATTAGAAGAAATCGATATTTCTTTGAAAACTGTAACTATAGAATGTATGAATGAAGAAGGCCTAATTTGTAAAGATAATCTTCGAGCAGATATTAAAATGATTTTCTATGTTCGAGTCAATAAGGACAAAAAAGATATTATAGAAGTAGCTCAAACTATTGGTTGTGAGCGTGCATCTACTCAAGAAACATTTGACCATCTTTTTCATGCTAAGTTCTTAGATGCCATGAGAATGATAACAAACCAATTCGATTTTAATGATCTTTATGCCGATTCAGAGAGATTTAGAATGTATATTTTAGAAACAATTGGCACAGACCTGAATGGTTACATACTAGATGACTGCGCAATAGAGCATTTAGCGCAAACACCTATTGAAGCACTCAATCCTAATCATATTACAGATGCTAAAGCTATCAAGAAAATACAAGAAATAACGGCTGCAGAAATGATTGAAGCAAACAATATAATTAGCGAAAGAGATAAAACAATAAAAGATAAAGAGTTGGAAACTCAAGGAATTATGCTAGCCTATGAACAGGAAAAAGCAAAAAGAGAAGTCAAGCACAAAGCAGAAATGGACAAAATTAATGCTCAAAAAAATAAATCAGATTCTATATACGATCGCTTATAAACATTTGGGTAAATAGCCTACTCAAAGTCAAATTATTTTTATTAACTCAATTAAAAAACTAAGTCTAAAATGTTTGGAAACATTATTATCATCATTGTAGGTGTTATTGTTGCTATCATTATAGGATTTTTTATCCTAGTAGCCAAAGCACACAAAAAGGTTCCTCAAGGTAGAGCCCTTATCCGTACAGGTATGGGAGGAGCCAAAGTCGCTCTGGATAGCGGTATGTTTGTCATTCCTGTCCTGCACAAAGTAGAGGAAATGGATATTTCTTTGAAAACGATTGAAGTTGCTCGTATGAAAGAAGAGGGACTTATCTGTCAGGATAATCTCCGAGCAGATATCAAGGTTGTGTTCTTCGTTCGGGTAAATAAGGACAAAAAAGATATTATAGAGGTAGCTCAAACTATTGGCTGTGAACGTGCATCAAAGCAAGAAACACTCAATAACTTATTTGATGCTAAATTCTCAGAGGCTCTAAAAACAGTAGGTAAACAATTTGAGTTTGTAGACCTGTATACAGAGCGTAATGGATTTAAAAACAAGATTCTAGAAATAATTGGTACAGACCTGAATGGTTACATCTTAGATGATTGTGCTATTGATTATCTAGAGCAAACACCTCTAGCTGCCCTTAAGCAAGATAATATCTTGGATTCTGAGGGTATCAAGAAAATTGAAGAGTTGACTTCTATTCAAATTCAGAAAACGAATGAAATCGTTAGAGAAAGAGAAAAGACGATCAAGCAACAAGATGTAGAAGCTCGTGAAGCTATCCTTCAATTAGAATTGCAACAAACAGAGAAAGAAGAGCGCCAAAAAAGAGCAATTTTTGAACTTAAAACGCATGAAGGTAACGCTGCGGAACAAGTAAAAATTGACCGCACTTTAGCAACTGAATTATTGCAAAAACAAGCAGAAGAAAAGCTTGGAATACAAGAAGAAGATAAGTTGCGTGAGATTTCTATGGCTCGCCTGCGTAGAGAGGAAATGGAAAAAGTACGTGAACAACAAGTATCGACAAAAGAAGAATTGGAGATCCAAATCAAAGAGCGTGCAGTAGGTGAAGCTATTATCGATAAGGAGAAAGCTTTAGAAACTAAAAAACGTGATATTCAGTCGATCATCAAAGAGCGCAAAGCAGAAGAGAAGAAAACAGTAGAAGAAGATCAAAGAATCAAGGATACTGAGCAAATCATGACTGCTGAGCGTGAGCACAAAGTAACTAAGATCAATGCAGAGAAAGATGCTGAGGCTCTTAAAATTAAGGAAGTTCGCCAAGCAGAAGCTGATAAATTGGCCGCTGAAATCGATGCTAAAAAGATCGAAATTCAAGCAGAAGCTGATAAAATTAAGAAGCAAAAAGAAGCAGAAGCTCGTAAGATTGTAGCAGAAGCGAAGGCAGCGGAAGAAGCTACTGTAGGTTTAGCAGAGGCTGATGTAATCAAAGCTAAAGCAGAAGCTAAAGAAGTAGACGGAACTGTAGATGCTAAATTGATTGAAGCTAAGGCAGAAGCTGAGCGCAAAAAAGGTTTGGCAGAAGCTGAAGTAACCAACGAAAAAGGTATAGTAGATGCTAAGTTGATTGAGCAAAAAGGTTTAGCTAATGCTAAAGTAATTCAACAAGAAGGTCTAGCCAATGCAGAAGGTATCAAAGCCAAAGCAGAAGCTATGAAACTACTCAACGATGCAGGTAAAGACCACGAAGAGTTCAAACTACGTTTGGATCAAGAGCGTCAAATCCGCATAGCGGAAATACAAGCTCAATTGGGTATTGCAGAAGCTCAAGCTAAAGTATTGGCTAATGCGCTACAAAATGCAAATATCGATATCGTTGGTGGCGAAACTAAGTTCTTCGACAGCATTATTAATGCAATCAACAAAGGTAAATCAATTGATCGCCTAGTTGACAACAGCCAAAACCTACAAGATGTAAAACAAGCATTATTAGGTCCAGGTGAGGAGAATCTAGTTGATCGTGTTCGTGGATTTATGCAGCAATATGGAGTTAACTCTGAGGCTGTAAGAAATCTATCTATGTCAGCTTTATTGACTAAACTTTATGCTAAAGCAAGTGGTGCAGATAGAGATATCCTGCTCAACATGATAGAGTCTGTAAGCAGTTTAGGTATGGGTCATGAAAACGTAGATAATATCTTATAATACCAATAAAGGATAGAGGGAGTTTTAGCTCCCTCTTTTCCCTTTTCAGTAATAGTTTAGGAATAGATTGCTAATTGATCAATGGATATCGATAAAAAGGGCTTGTGGTTTATTGTGGTGTTGAGTGCTATTTTATCAGCTCTTTGCATCGATGATGGACATAATTGGGGAGGAGATTTTGCGCTATATATAGAGCAATCCAAAAGTATTTTGGCAGGAACTACACAGGAGTTATGTGAAGCAAACAAATATGCTATGGATAACTCTAGAATGATGTTAGGACCTTACTTATACCCTATCGGACTGCCATTCTTACTTAGCTTTTTGTATGCGTTGGTTGGACTAAACTTCGTAGTATTAAAAGTGGTTTGTTTATGCTTTTTCATAGCAAGTCTTCCATTTTTCTACAAGCTTTTTCAGAATAGATTCACCAACAATACAGCAGCACTATTAGTATTAGTAGCTGTTGCCTGGCATCCAAGTTTTTTGACCTTTAGTGATAATGTGTTATCAGATTTTCCTTTTCTATTTATAAGTTCTTTGACCCTATGGTTGTTATACAAACAACCAAAATTAAACACTCAGCACCAAGTTGGTTTAGCCATACTGATTAGCATTGGTTTGCTATTCAGAAGTGCTGGTTTAGTACTAATTCCGACACTTTTTGTTGCTCAACTGGTTGACTACTTTCAGCATCAAGTACCTAAAGACAGAGGATTTAGCAAATGGTTACAATATCTTATTCCTTACATAATTATAGTAGGGATTATGGTATTTATGGATCAATTATACCCTAGAGATGATAGCGTTTACATCCATGAACTACTCCTTAATTTGGGAAGTACCAGTCGATGGGGTTCTATCGCTTATTACAGTTACTATTTAGGCAAATTGCCGATCAGTTTATCCAATAAGTTTCTACCTCATACTATTGTATTGGTAGGAAGTGGCTTAGTTTGGTCTTTGGCATTGATAGCAATGGCTATACGATGGAAAAAAGACCTTGTTTTATTAACCTTTTTTGGGAGTGTATTAGCATTACATATTCTTTGGCCTATTGGTTTTGGACTCCGTTTGGTGTTCCCTATTGTTCCTTTGTTCATCTATTTTGTAGCTCAAGGAATAACCATTATTAGCGATAAGCTAAAGATTAAACACAGCCTAATAATCCTCAGTTTACTCGTAGCAGTGCAAGGAGTTGCTACAAGTATTCATTTTTATAAAACAAGTACCAATGAAATTTTTGAAGACAAGAATACAGAGATATTCAACTATATCAAAACTAATATAGCACCAGATAAAGTAATTTGTTTTTTCAAACCAAGAGTACTTCGATTACTAACAGAAAGAAATTCAGTTTTCTTAACCAATGCTAAAAAAATATTAGCCTCAGAAGCAGAATATTTATTAGACTATAGATACAACGAGGTTCCTAGAGACCCCAAAAACTTTAAAAAATTAAAAAAATCTAAAGACCTAGTCTTATACCAAATATATAAAGATTGATAGTAGACAGTAGTTATCACCTATTATCTATTACCTAAGAATCTATTACCTATAATAATTATGGCAGACGAAAATAAAAACCCAACGACAGAAGAGCAAAACTCCCAAGACACCGTTAAGCTTGAAGGTGGCACTTACGAAATCATAAAAAGTCGTCTTAACCGAAGTGGCAACGACTTGCGTCAACGTGTAGAAGAACTAAACGTTGAGCGTAAAAAGGTGTTTGGTTCTGTAGAAATGAAATTGATGGGCAACTCTCGTATCAATACAAGCAACAATTGTATAGCACGAGACATCTTTGCCGTAGGCAACCTCTGTATATTAGGATATAATGTCCATATTGGGTTGAGAAATGAACTAAAAATCAAAGATGTGTTTAGCATCTACGAGTTCAAAGATGAGCATTTTCACGAAACCTCTATAGACATACTCACTTCTGAGGAAAACAAACAGTTTGCAACAGATTTTCACAATCTCTATCGTTTCTACAAAAACACTGTTTTTGCCAAGTTTGCTAGAGAGCGCAACTCGCCTTATGTCTACATGATCTTTCAGTTGAGTGACGATGTTAAAGATACCAAAGCATTCAAATGGGCCATCAATGATGGCAACCTAACCTATGTAACCACTCCTGGCGAGAAAAAATACGAATACCCAAGTCAATACGAATTTGAGTGGAAGCCAACCTCCCGTGAAATGTTTAGACACGGAAAACATGAGCATATATCTATATTAGATCGTGTTTTTGTAGAAACTATTGGAGGCGACCTAACTATAAAAGTAGACGACAACACTGATATTGGGCATGGAATCTATGCAGAAGAGGTAGAAGATAAAACCCAAAAACTAGATGATGCAGATGTGCGTTTTGCCGATTTGGGCAACCTTATTGCCTTACGTATTACTCCACGTCAGGAAGCACCTCGTTACTTTATTTTTAATGAGAAACTAGCACATGTTCAACGTATTGATGCACTAGGCAACTCAGGTATTTTGCTGCCAGGAAATCAAGGTTTGATCTTTTCGAATGGTTTTTATCTGCAAACAGGTGATTACAAAATGTTTGACAAAAGCTCTGGACAGAGCTATATCTTCGAACAGCGTATTCAGTCTGCCAATGGCGAAGATCACTTATTTGTGTTTTACAACCAGCACAAAGGAGCTTACCTTCTACTCTCCTACAATGTTATTGCACAAGACATTGCCACTCCAATTTATTGTCATGGATTTACCCTATTCCCCAATGGAGAATTGAGTTACTTCCGTAGCGAAGACAATGCAACAAAGCACCATATTATCCAAATATGGCGTACACCTTATATGGAAGGTGATATAATTCCTTCTGATCATACCGATAGTTTTTTGTACAAGATTGGTAATCGAGATATAGTGCGAGCAATGGCAGAATGCCAAGAGCTTTTAAGTTTGCTCAACAAAGACGAAACATATGGTGACTTGTACTATGATTTGACCCAAAAGTCAAATGATATTATAGATTCCTACTATTGGATAAACGATGCGCATGCATTCCAATTAAATGAACCTTTAGCAGAGATTCAAAAATCGGCTAACTCTGCTATTGATGAGTTTGAGAAAGTAAAAAACATACGAAAATCTACTCAAGAGGAGATAAACTTAACTAAAGCGAAGGCAGATGACCTCTTCAAAGCTATTGGACAGACAAGTTTCAATAAGGTAGACCTCTTTGTACAATTTTTGGCTCAGCTAAGAACCATTCGAGGTGAAGTTATCTCCCTTAGAGACCTTCGCTATACAGATATTCCACTCATTGAAGAGATGGAAGAAAGAGCTGCTGAAATCACTCTAAAACTATCTCAAGATTGTGTTGAATTTCTTCTTCTAGAAGATGCTTTAGTTCCTTATTTGGAGCGTGTAGCAGAAGCTAAAGAGGCTATTGCAGGTGTAGAAACTGCACGTCAAGGCAAAGACTTAGAAGAAAAAGTTGATGCCATTGGTAAAGAGCTCGAATTGCTGATTGAGATTGTCTCTAATCTAAAGATTGAAGATGCCACGCAAACAACACGTATCATAGATAATATCACCAATATTTTCTCCTCTCTTAATCAAGTAAAAGCAGGGGTTAAACGTAAATTGCGTGATCTATCCAGCTCAGAGGCTATTGCCGAATTTGCAGCTCAAATGAAGTTGTTGGATCAAGGTCTGATCAACTACCTAGATATATCTGATACCCCTCAAAAGTGTGATGAATACCTAACTAAACTAATGGTACTACTCGAAGAACTCGAAAGCAAGTTTGCAGAGTTCGATGAGTTCACCATGAAAATAACAGAAAAACGAGAAGAGATATACAACGCCTTTGATACTCGAAAGCTGAACCTAGTAGAAGCTATAAATAAACGTACTGCTTCTCTTCAGGCTGCTGCCGAACGTATCCTAAATGGGGCTCGAAATCGTGCAAACAACTTCAAAGAAGTTACCGAAATCAATGGCTTTTTTGCCTCTGATTTAATGATTGACAAGGTGCGCGAAATCATCCAACAACTAGGTGATTTGGGCGATACCAACAAGGCCAGTGATATACAAACGCAACTCAAGACGATCAAGGAAGATGCGATTCGTCAATTGCGAGATAAAAAGGATCTTTTCTCTGCTGGAGGCGATGCTATCAAGATGGGTAGACACCACTTCTCTGTCAATACACAGAAACTTGACCTTACTATGGTTCCTCGCAGCGATGGTATGTATTACCACCTTACAGGAACAGGCTTTTTTGAAAAAGTTAGGAATGAGGATTTCATGAAAACTCAAGATGTTTGGGAACAATCCATTGTTTCTGAAAACCCAGCAGTTTATCGTGCAGAATATCTAGCATACATTACCTTCAAGGAATTACAAAACAAAAAAGATCGTCCAATTTCTGAGGAGTTACTTCCTTATGTACAAAAATTCTCAGCCAATCGCTATCACGAAGGATATTCTAAAGGTATACACGATGAGGATGCTACTAAAATATTAGAATCTTTACTCTATTTGTCTGACCATATAGACCTGTTATATATTCCAGCTCATGCTAGAGCTTGCGCAGCCATCTACTGGCAGAAATTCATATCGGAGGAAAATAAATCATCGTTAAACAAGCAACTTAAAAGTGCAGGGGTGATACTACAAGTATTCCCTAATACACATGAGTTCGACTATTTATTAGAGAACATAAAAGACAACCTTAGAGTATTTGTAGAAGAGACTGAACTCTTCCCTGCTCATGTCATAGATTCTGCTGCAGAATACCTATTCAAAGAAGTTTCTAGACAAGATTATTTTGTAATCAGTGGAGATGCACATCAACTAGAGCTGGCCTTCAAAAACTTCCTAGACCAGAATGCTGCGCTTCGTCATTTCAATGACTCGCTCAAAACATTGGAGGCTCAACCTATAGAGCAATACCAGTTAGCACGCAAATGGCTGCAAGCCTTCTTAGAGCAATCAGAAGACCAAGAATTTGCTAATTATATAGATGAAACAGTAAACCTTTTCATTCTTCAGAACTTCCAAGAAAGTCATGTTATCAATGTCAAATCACATGTTGCCATTAATGACATGCACGGTACACATACTGCTGTAAAAGAAGGAGGTGTTTATGATCTTGATTTTAATACTTTTATGCGAAAAATGGAGCATTATACACAAGTAGTAGTGCCTAAGTTTGAGAATTTCACACACATGAAAAAGGACTTGGTAGACAACTTCCGTGATCACCTCCGCTTAAGTGAATTTAAGCCAAGAGTGCTCAGCTCCTTTGTACGTAACAAACTGATTGACAAGCTATATCTACCTATTTTTGGAGATAACTTAGCCAAACAAATTGGTACAGTAGGCGACAATACACGTACAGACCGTATGGGTATGCTCTTGCTCATCTCTCCTCCAGGTTATGGTAAAACAACCTTGATGGAATATGTAGCCAATCGTTTAGGCTTAATTTTCATGAAGATTAATGGCCCTGCAATTGGACACCATGTTGTCTCTCTTGATCCTGCTGATGCAGATAATGCCGCAGCTAAAAAGGAACTAGAAAAACTGAATCTTTCTTTAGAAATGGGTGATAACATCATGATCTATTTAGATGATATTCAGCACTGTAACCCTGAGTTTTTACAGAAATTCATATCCCTTACAGATGGTCAGCGTAAGATAGAAGGTGTTTACCAAGGAGTTACTAAAACTTATGACCTACGAGGCAAGCGAGTTTGTGTAGTTATGGCAGGTAACCCATATACAGAGAGTGGTGACAAGTTCCAAATTCCAGATATGTTAGCTAACCGTTCAGATATATACAATCTGGGTGATATTATTGGCGATACCAAAGATGTATTTGAGTTGAGTTATATCGAGAATTCAATGACATCTAATCCCCTATTACAACAATTAGCAGCCAAAAACTTTAAGGACATTTATCCTGTAGTCAAATATGCACAAACCAACTCTAGAGAAGGTTTAGAATTTGAGGGTAACCACACCACTCAAGAGCTTAATGAATATGTAGAGGTTATCAAACGAATGCTAACCGTTCGAGATGCTATTCTTAAGGTCAACTTAGAATATATTCGTTCTGCAGCTATGGCTGATGAATATAGAACAGAGCCGTCCTTCAAACTACAAGGGTCTTATCGTAATATGAATAAACTAGCAGAGAAAATTGTTCCTATTATGAACGATGAAGAGCTTCAGACACTTATTCTATCACACTACGAAGGAGAATCACAAACCTTAACAACTGGTGCAGAAGCCAATATGCTACGTTTCAAAGAAATGATTGGAGCGCTTACAGACGAAGAGTTTAAGCGTTGGGAGCAAATCAAAGACTCCTTTGTCAAAAACAAACTGATTAGAGGTAGTGAGGGTGACCCAATGGTACAAGTAGTGGCACAGTTAGCACACTTTTCTGATCACCTCAAGGATATTCAAAAAACGATACAAGGTGGCATAGAAAAAGGAGCAACCAATCAACCGCCTCCACGCAAAAAAGGTGGTGTAAGCTTCCGTAAAAACTAATTTAATAAACACCCCCTTATATAAACATCTTAATACTTAGAAATGACTCCTAAAAAGCTTAGAAAGCTAATTGACACTGGAGATAAAGCAAAAATAAAGGAAGCTTTCAAAACCGCTAAAGCTAACAAAATAGAGTTAGACTTAGCAGACTATAATGAGCTTTTTGAATGGCTATTGAAATACAAAAGAGTAAAAGCTGTCAAGTCTTTAGAATCTAGAATCAATCGAATTTTTGCACTCAAAAAATTCACTATAGATCAAAGAAAAGTAGAGGTTACTTATCTTTTTTCGATACCTGAAAGCTTTGGATTATTAACCAATATAGAAACCTTAAATTTATCAGGATGTTATGTAAAAGAGTTGCCTAAGAGTTTTGGCAACTTAGTAAAACTGAAAGATATTGATCTTCATAGAAACCAGCTAACAACACTACCTGAAAGCTTTGGAAAACTCAAAAATCTAGAAAAACTAGAACTTAGCAATAATCGAATAAAATCGCTACCAGATAGCTTTGGAAAACTCAAAAAGTTGAACGATATTTTTCTTGGTACAAACCAACTGACCACACTACCAGATAGTATCAGTGAACTAGACAGCTTAGAAAGTATTGGGTTGAGTAGTAATTTATTGACTGAGCTACCTAAAACGTTTGGCAATTTCAAAAAGCTAAAGGCTATACACCTACACAGAAATCAACTAAAAACATTACCAGAAAGCATTGCTGGTATTGATACCTTAGAAGTCTTGTTTATGAGCGAGAATCCTTTGGAATCCTTACCAAAGACGATTGCTAATTTCAAGAAGCTAGGTCATTGGGATATAAATCTTTGCAACTTAAGTACTGTTCCTACTGGATTAGAAAATATGAGGTGTATCAATTTAGCGGGACACTTTTAAAAAAGAATTTTATTAGAAACCTATAAGTTAACCATTAGTTTGATTT
>JAAEPD010000204.1 GCA_024222455.1 Aureispira sp. | reverse complement strand
TATCTGTGTTGTTGCTATTATTGTTGTTATTAGAAGTATTGTTATTACCTCCATTATTATCTCCAGTATTTGTGTTAGTAGTTCCTGTATTACCACCATCTCCACCTGTATTACCACCTTCATTTTGCGCTATAGCAACCTGTGTCACCATAAGCAAAGCAAAAATGTAACATATATATTTCATCCAAGCTGTCTTCATATTCATATTAACTACTAAACATTAATCTAAAAAATAATATAATTCTTATTTAGAAGGGGTTGTATACTGTGTTTGATAATACTTCTGGTAATTTCCTGAAGTTACATTATTTAACCATTTTTCATTTTGGAGATACCATTTTACGGTAGCTCTCAACCCCTCTTCAAAAGTTATAGAAGGCACCCAATCTAATTCATTTTTAACTTTAGTTGCATCAATAGCATATCGTCTATCGTGTCCTGGACGATCTTTGATGAAAGTAATTAGCTCTCTAGAGGCTCCTTTTTCTTGTTTTAACTCTTCATCCATTATATCACATAGCAAATGGACTAAATCTATATTTTTCCATTCATTATGTCCACCTATATTATAGGTTTCGCCATGTTTACCTTTATGAAAAATTGTATTGATAGCAATAGCATGATCTTCTACCCACAACCAATCTCTAGTGTACTTACCATCTCCATAGATAGGCAAACTCTTTTTGTGTTTTATATTATTGATACACAAAGGAATGAGCTTTTCAGGAAATTGATTTGCACCATAATTATTAGAACAATTGGAAATAACAACAGGCAAGCCATAAGTATGGTAATAGGCCATAACTAAATGATCTGAACTTGCTTTTGAAGCAGAATATGGAGAGCGTGGATCATAGGCTGTAGTTTCTGTAAATAAGCCTGTAGCCCCTAAAGTACCATAGACTTCATCTGTAGAAACATGGTAAAAAAGCTTATCACTATAATCCTCTTCCCATTGCTGTTTGGCAGCATGAAGAAGGTTAACTGTACCAATAATATTGGTTTCTATAAACTCCATTGGGTTAGTAATAGAACGATCTACATGCGATTCTGCCGCTAAATGTATGACTGCATCAAACTCATACTGCTCAAATAAGCCTACAATAAATGTTCTATCAACAATATCACCTTTGACAAAAGTATAATTCGGTAATTTTTCTATATCGGTCAAATTCTCTAGATTACCCGCATAGGTCAGCTTATCTAAATTTACAATCTGATATTTAGGGTATTGATTCACTAAAAGGCGGATTACATGTGATCCAATAAATCCTGCACCTCCTGTGACTAATATGGTCTTATTCATAAATAAAATTAATATGGGGTTGGTCTAAGAACTTAGAACATGTTTAAATTTATCTTACATGATAATGAGTGTATAAAACACTAGATAAGAGCCTGTTCAAAATTAACTGAACTTAGAGAACGTAATTAATACACCATAATGATATGTTAAGCATCAACTTTAACAACTTTTTTAAAGTATTCAAAGGTTCTCTTAATTCCTTCTGAACGATCAACTTGAGGTTCCCAGCCTAATACAGCCTTAGCTTTAGTTATATCTGGTCTACGTCTTTTAGGATCATCTTCTGGCAATGGTCTATAGGTTACTTCTCCTTTTCCAACTAATTTGATAATCTCTTCTGCAAAATCTCCAATTGTGATTTCATCAGGATTACCAATATTAACAGGTAAGTGGTGGTCACTCATCAATAATCTATAAATTCCTTCTACTAGATCATCTACATAGCAAAAAGAACGAGTTTGAGAGCCATCACCAAAGATAGTCAAGCCTTCGCCTCTAATTGCTTGTGAGAAAAATGCTGGTAATACACGACCATCGTCTGTACGCATACGAGGACCATAAGTATTAAAAATACGAATGATACGAGTTTCTAGACCATGGAAATTATGGTAAGCCATAGTAATGGCTTCTTGGAAACGTTTGGCTTCATCATAAACGCCTCTAGGACCTATAGGATTTACATTACCCCAATAGTCTTCCGTTTGTGGGTGTACTAGTGGATCACCATACACTTCAGAAGTAGAAGCTACTAAGATACGCGCTCCTTTGGCTTTAGCTAATCCCAATAAATTATGAGTACCTAATGAACCTACTTTTAGGGTTTGTATAGGCATTTTTAAATAATCAATTGGACTAGCTGGTGAAGCAAAATGCAAGATGTAATCTAGCTCTCCTGGAACATGCACAAATTTACTTACATCATGATAGTAAAATTCAAAATTTTCTAAAGGGAATAAATGCTCTATGTTGTCTAAACTTCCTGTAAGTAGGTTGTCCATTCCAATTACATGATATCCTTCTTTGATAAATCGATCACAAAGGTGTGATCCCAAAAAGCCTGCTGCTCCAGTTATAAGAACTCTCTTCATTTTTATGTTTCCTTTATCTTAATTCAATTAACTAATCTTATACCTGCTCTTTAGCTACTAAACCTACAGTGTTTCGTCCAATACTATAATATTGAATACCAACCTCTTTCAACTGATCTAGACTAAATAAGTTACGTCCATCAAAAATCACATTATCTTTGATATGGTGCTTAATTTCATCAAAATCAGGAGTTCTAAACACATTCCACTCTGTGACAATTACTAAAGCGTTAGCATCTTTTGTTGCCTCATATTTAGAATTGGTAAAACTTATTTTATCTCCATAAATCTCTTTTACATTATCCATTGCCTCAGGATCGTAGGCTTGGATTTTTGCACCTCCTTTCAATAACTCATCAATCAACTCTAATGCTGGAGCTTCACGAATATCATCAGTATTGGGTTTGAATGCCAAGCCCCATATTGCGAAAGTTTTTCCTGCTACATTGTTGTCATAATGCGCATTAATCTTTTCATTCAAGCGTTGCTTCTGTTTGCCATTCACTTCCATAACTGATTTCAATATCTGGAAATCATAGTCATATTCACCAGCTGTTTTCACCAATGCTTTCACATCTTTAGGAAAACAACTTCCACCATAACCTACACCTGGAAATAAGAAACGTTTACCAATACGAGTATCAGAACCAATACCTTTACGTACATTATTCACATTAGCTCCCACCTTCTCGCATAAGTTAGCGATTTCATTCATAAAAGAAATACGTGTAGCTAGGTAAGAATTTGCTGCATACTTAGTCATTTCAGCAGAACGCTCGTCCATAAATAAGATAGGGTTACCTTGGCGTACAAATGGTTGATAAAGTCTGTGCATCAATTTTTGAGCACGGTCAGAATCCGTACCAATTACTACTCGATCTGGTTTCATAAAATCATCTATGGCCACCCCTTCTCTCAAAAATTCAGGATTAGAAACCACATCAAATAAATCCTCATCTAGCTTTTCTGCTAAAATAGCATGCACTTTTTCGGCAGTACCTACTGGCACTGTGCTTTTATCTACTATTACTGTATATTTTTTAATAATATCTCCCAACTGCTTGGCTACACCCATTACATAAGATAAATCAGCAGATCCATCTTCACCTGGAGGTGTTGGCAGCGCTAAAAACACGATATCGGCTTCTTCTACGGCTTTTTTCAAATCTGTAGAAAAATGCAAACGTCCTTGTTGTGTATTTCGCTCAAATAAAACATCTAGTCCTGGTTCAAAAATTGGCACCTCCCCTTTACGCATTTGCTCTACTTTCTTCTCATTAATATCTACACAAATAACATGGTTGCCTGTTTCAGCAAAGCAAGTACCTGAAACTAAACCGACATAACCTGTTCCTATAATCGCAAGATTCATTTTATTCTTAATTTTTTATTTTGAAAAACTGTTGGCAAATATACATTTTAAAATTAAAACACTCTTAGGTTTCTCTAAAAAATATGCCCTAAGATTAGCATACAAAAACACTTCCTTGCTCTTGTATTGCATTAACGTACACTGACATCTATAAATTGTTAGGAGCTTTTATTCTAAATTCATAATGATTATTGTATTTTGACGCTTCACCTTCAAATTCATTCAAAAGAAAATATCTCGTGAAACATTTATTCATTTATACTTGGTTAGTTTTACTAGTATCATTTGGTAGCCTTCATGCCCAAAAAAAATTGTCTCATTTATCCAAAATAAGTTTACTCACTTGTGGGCCTGGAGATGACATGTATACCTCCTTTGGGCATAGTGCGATCAAAGTATATGACCCTATAGCTCAAATTGATTGGGTTTTCAATTATGGTACATTCAACTTTAGTACCCCTAATTTTTATGGCAAGTTTATACAAGGCAAACTCCCCTATTCTCTAGCTATCAATAGTGCTAAGGACTTTAATGCCATGTATAAATATGATGATCGAAGTGTACAGGAACAGGAATTGCTCTTAACGCTAATCCAAAAGCAAAAACTTTGGGCTTTTTTGGAAGAAAACTACAAACCTGAAAATAGAGAATATCCTTATGATTTCTTTTATGACAACTGTGCCACTCGCATCCGAGAGGCACTCTATGCAGCCTCCGACAATCAAATAAATACTATAGACAATCCTACTATAGAGCTTATTACATTAAGAAGTTTATTGTACAAATATGTAGGTTATCATTCTTGGACAGGATTTGGATTTGGTCTAATTTTAGGACTGCCAGCAGATAAGGACTCTGATATAAACAGCCAAATGTTTTTACCAGATTATTTATCTTCCAATTTAGGCAAAATGACCATCAATGGGCAAAAGCTTTTAGGGCCTCCTAAGACACTAGTAGGAACACAAAGAGTAGTCTCTATCCCTACCCTAACACTAAGCTCACCTTTAGTGGTTACCTCTATTTTCTTTCTAATTGTTTTATTACTCAGCTTATTTGTGGAAGCTCCTAAACTTCATAATGTCATTGACATACTCTTCTTATCCCTTACAGGTTTAGTTGGTGCATTATTCTTGTTTATGTGGGTAGGAACTGATCATCAGTCCACTTATGCTAACTTGAATATGCTTTGGGCGAATCCTTTAAATCTAATTATGGTTTTTATGGCAGTGCGAAACCCCTTGAGTAATCTAGCTAAAAACTATTGGTGGTTCTTATTGATATGCAACGGTTTATTGCTTTTGAGTTGGCCATTTTTTATACAAGCTATGCATCTTGCAGTACTACCTTTTGTGCTCACCGTTATTATTAGAAGTCTATACAGAGTAAAACGCTTGCCTAGATTGGTTCGAGCAAAAAAAGAAATGTTGACACAGTAAATTGCATCTGTTCTATCATAAAATAAAATGGGATAAGCTTTAACCTAAAGCTTATCCCATTTTTATTCTGGCTATAGTAGTTTCTTATTTCCTATGCGATAAATCATTATTTTCTACCAATGGTACTTGAGATGTTTTCTTAAGATATTTAGGCTCTACAGAAGTACAATCATCATAATATAGCCCTTCTACTTTCCCATCTTTGATATCAAACATTAGCAACATTCTATGACTCCCTTTTTTGTGCCCTGCACTACGCCCATCAAACTGATAAACCTCATCAATTCTTTTTGTCCTAGAAGTACTCAAAAGATCTCTACGCCAAACCCATCGCTTACGACCATGATCACCAACAGGTCCCAAATATTCCAACTGAAAGGTTTTACCATCTTCCATTTTATAGACTCCCTCAAACTGATCATAGAAATTATATTTCTTTGCAGTCAAATCATTTTCCCCTTTTCCTATCAAGTTAGCCAAACGTCCTAAATTCAAAGACCACCGACCAGTTTCGGCTGTTCCCATTCTCAAGATCAACAAATTGTGTTTAGGATTGACATACAAAAATTGGCCACCATAACCTGCTGCATAAAAATCGGTATCTTCCAGATGATCATCCAGCAAATAGCCATTGCGCCAAAAGCAACTAGCATAGCCCCACCAACTTCCTTCCATACGATTCTTGCGAGAGTATAGATGCTCTATAAAGCTTTTTGGTAATAATTGTTGCCCTCTCCATTCACCTTTGTGCAAGAGCAACTTACCAAAACGCAGCAAGTCCCGTCCTGTCACAGCCAACCCCCCAAAAAATCTATTATTTTTATTCTTTTTACTATCAACAGTAAACAAAGCATTGTATTCCATTTCTAATGGGTCCCAGATCTTATCATGCAGATAGGCAGATAGTTTTTGTCCAGTAGCCTTTTCTAAACAAAGACCAAGTATTTGAGTAGAGATTGATTTATAAGAAAAATGTGTCCCTGGTTCGTGAGCTAACTTATCATATCTGGCTATAAACTTATACTGATTGGCGGTGTAATAAAGCTTCCCTAACTTGATCACATTTTTATGATCCATCCAGTCAAGGCCAGAAGTCATATTCAACAAATGTGAAATGCGAATATCCTTTCGTGCATCCTCTCCAAATTCAGGTATAAAATCAGCAACAGGCTGGTTCAAATCTAAATAACCTTCAGAGGCTGCTATATGTGCTAGAGTTGCGACAAAGGATTTGGTTATAGAAAAAACAACTCGCTGGTCTTCTTTAGATTGATCCTTCATATAGCGTTCATAAAGAATACTATCATTTCGGACCACAACAAAAGCTGTCGTTTTGCTTTTCTCAAAAAACTCATCTAAGTTTTTGCTCTCCCCCAAAAAGGCTGGAGACACCCATTTTTCAACAGGTGGTAATTCATAGTTTTTGGCCTCTTCAAATGCCTTAGCTGCATAGGTACACCCCGTGACAGTATCACATTTAAAAACTTTCTTATGGTCTGTAACATTAGGAAGAAAATGGACACTTACACGTCCTAAAGCACAACTGGTTAATAATATATAACTAATACAAATGGTGGAAAAGAGGGTATAAAAACTTCGTGTCATGAGTGTATAAAAACTTAAGTTATTTCATTTTTTTTGAATGATCGTTTAACACCCGCCATTACAACAAAAATCAAGCCTAAACCACCTATTCCACCAAGAATATAACCGATAGGCATCGAAGTTTTTTTCTCTTCTAGGGTAATCGTTGAATAATCACCCACTTGTACAAAGCAAGCCCACAAAGCAGGATGTGTAGCAATTCCTTTCATCTTACCTAAATAGTCAACTTTGGCTTCACGCAAAGCCTCATCTTTTTCCATTCCTGCTTGCAAGTTCTTATAGAAACGTTCTATCAACATAGAACCAGATTGATCATTCAGATTCCATAAAGTCATCAACAAACTAGGCGCTCCTGCATACATAAAGCTACGTCCTAAACTCACAATTCCCTCTCCTTGTTGTAGATCACCAATTCCAGTCTCACAAGCACTCAAAACAACTAATGCAGCATTCAAATTCATTTTTCGAATCTCATAGGCATACAGAAAGTTATCTTCTCCTTCTGCACCATCTTCAGTCATTGCCAAACTAGAAAACTCTGGATTTCGTTTATCCATCAATCCATGCATAGCCATGTGCAATATTCCATATTCCTCCGCATGTTGCTTAAAAGTAGCCTCATTAGCCTCTTGCTTGCTGTAAAACTGTCCATCAAACTGCTCAGACAACCATTTAATTTCAGACTCTGCACCAGGCAGCTCTATCAAAATTTTACGTATTTTTTGCTCCTTAGCACTGCGTGTTTCTGGAACAACTGGATTGCTATAAGTTGGAGCCATAGCCAACACTCGACCATTGGTCACCTTGCTCTGCTGACCTACTTGAGACAACCACAAAGTACCTGAGTAATTATAACTAACTCTATATTTTTTAACTAAATAAGGCAAGGTTGCAAAACTTACAGCTCCTGCATCCTGCAATTTTGGAGATTCTTCAGTCATCAAAACCTCAAAAGGAAAATAGCCCAACATTCCATCAGGAATAACAATAAGTTTTTGAGTAGATTCATCTATACTATTTTGTAATAGATTTTTATATAACTCATGTCCATATTCGGTAAGAATCTGATAGGCAGACAGAGGGTGTTCCATAGCAGCACCCACATTCATCAAGGAATTGACAAAGCGTTTTACCTCACTTTTATACTTTTCTGATTGCTTTACCTTTTCTACTTTTGCAGCATCTTTGCCAATTGTAAATACATAGTGTGAACTAGCCCCTTCAAAATACTCTACTAAGACAACTCCCTCTTTCAAGAACGCTTGTACCTGCTCTATACTTGCCACATTAGTAGAATATTTGAGCTCATAATACTTCTTATAGGCAGGATCACTCTCATACATCACAATCAAACCATCCAACTCATGCTCCAACTCGAAAATCAAGGCTTCTTGCTCTTTAGCTGCTTCTGTATCTTTAGTTAGTAAGGCATCAAAACGTGCCTTTTTAGCCAAACCGATAGACTCTTCTAGTTGCTTTTCTTTCTGAATCAAGCTATCTGGTACTCCACCAAAAGTAGCTGCATTAGCTTCTTGCATAGCCCCCATTAAGAGCATAGACTTGCTTCGCTCTGATACTTGGAATGCTGCATTTAGGTATTTTTGTTCACCTGTTGCTTCATAGCTTTGTACAGCCAAATTCATTGCTTGTTCAAAGGTAGGGATTGCTCTACGTCTCAACCAACCATACTTAGACTCTGCTTCTTTGAAACTACGATTCAAAAACTCTAAAACTTCTGTTGCTAATAATGCTGTTTGATAGATATCACCTAAGGCTATGGTACTATCTTCTTTTCTTAAGAATTGAAGTCCTTTTACTTTTGCTTCTAAAATATCTAGCATACGTCCTTTATCGAGTATATTTTCTATACTTGGATTTGCGGTATACTTAGTTTGGTCAAAATCATCATCTAGGGATATTGCATCTAGAGCCTTTTGATAATATTCTAGTGCCTCTATATGCAACTTTTGCTCTGTACTTATTTTCCCTAAATCTAGATAATAACTGGCTATATATGGATGTTTAGTCCCATATTGCTCTAAATCCATCCCTAAAGCTTTTGCAAGATAAGTTTCTGCTTTTTTATAGTCTTTTTTTGTCCAATATATAGTTCCATATTTCTCATAAGTTATTTGGATTCTATAGGGATTAGATTTATTAATTTGTTCTGCTTTTCTAGTATAGAATAATGCTGAATCCAATTGATTTGAACTGGTATAGCAAGAAGCAATTTGATGGTAGCAATTTATATAATTCTCTAATACTTCTTCAGCACTAGGATCATCCTGTCCTAAGTAGTCCAATGCTTTAAAATAAGCTTTGGATGCATCCTTTAATTTATCTTGATTTGAATAAACGATCCCAATATTATAATAAGACAAAGCATATTCTGATGGATAAACACCTTCTACCTCTTCCAATAAACTTAGAGATTTTTGATAGTACTGTAAAGCATTATCATAATCTTTTAAATCATCATATATACTTGCTAAATTTCCATACTCATAAGCTAGGTATTCAGGATCTGATTCTTCTCCTTTTTCCAAAAGTTTAATACTCTTCAAGCTACCTTCTAAGGCTTTTTGATAATCACCTAATTCTTGATAAATAACTGTTTGAGTATAATATAAACCATCATAAGCTTCACCTGTTTTAGACAACCTCTCAAGATTACATTTTTCAGCTTTCTCTAAAAAATATCGAGCAGTTTCTAACTCTTCATATTGATAGAATGTTTG
>JAAEPD010000203.1 GCA_024222455.1 Aureispira sp. | reverse complement strand
CTTGGCTAGAAGCTACACTTCCGCCACTATTGTAGGCTACCCAAAATCAAATGTCATTGAGCCAAATAATTTCTTAGAAGTAACTAACCCCACAGTCAACCCTGGAATAGGTCCTGCATTCTTTTTTTGGTCTAAAATAGTATCTGTAGCTGCGCTCTCTTGAGTGTTTAAATCTGATTTCTTTTCAAAAATATTCTGAAAATAACCAGTACCAACCTCTACTCCTATTGTCCAATTAGGTTGATTGGATTGGGCGGCCAAAGTGGTACTGAATAAAAGCAATAAACTGAATAAGTAGATTCTTGGAGTCATTATATTTTGTTTTTATGAGCATTAGTTTGGCAAAACCCTTATTAGATTGACTTACAAGTACTAAACAAGCACACCACCTCCCTAAACAACTGTAAATCAAAACAATAAAATGGTACTTTTTAATTTTTTGTCTGAAAATCAAAAAATAGCCGAACTATTAATGAGAAAATAGTCCTTCAATTTACAAAAAAAAAAGGCTCCTTGAAAGGAGCCTAGAGAGTTTATCTATTTTCTATCTATCTTCGTCGCCCTCCTGAATACTGCATCGCCTCCCCTTTTCCGAATCCATAACTAAATCCTAATGTGAGAAAACGACCTCTTTGTCCAAAACTATAAAGATAAAAATCCTCTTGATCAATTTCGTTTTCTCTTACACGAGTAGCAAAAATATCTCGAACACTAAAACTAATTACAGCCTTACCTTTCATTAATTTTTTTCGAATCCCCGCATTGACAAAATAACTGTGTCTAGTGATTCCTTGTACATTTTTGAATTTGGATTTATAATTGCCTGAAAGCTCGAAATCTATATCCCAAGGCAACTTAAATTTAGTGGTTAGTTTGGCAGACCATTGGTCAGCATTAAAATCAAAAGTTGCTTGATCAAAAGTCCCCTTTCGGATAAAGTAATTATAATTAAAATCCCCATTGATAGACAACCATTTGGTTGGTGTATACTTAGCATTAAACTCCACTCCAATAGCATGACGCTGGCCAATATTCATTGGCATATAGGTATTCACATTGTCCTCAAAAACAGATACTCGCTCTATTACAGCAGTAGTATATCTATAATACACACTAAGATTCATAGAGAGCTTTTCTAAGATATAAATACTCGTTAACTCAGCACCATCCGTAAATTCTGGCAAAAGATTAGGATTCCCAGAACGAATACTAAAGTTATTACGAATGTTGAAAAATGGGTTCAAATCCCAAAGTCTTGGCCTAAATATTCGTCTAGAATAACCTACTTGCATCGAAAAACGCTCACTAAACTTGTAAGAAGTATGAAATGTAGGAAATAGATTAGTATAATTCTGACGATTATTTTCACTGGTATTGACTAACAATGTTTTCAAGTCTGTATGCTCTAGTCTAAGCCCCAATTTAACGCCCCATTTCTTGCCCTCATAAGCTCCTGTAGCATAGACTCCAAGTACCTTTTGGTCATATTCAAAAACATTAGTTAAGCCAACATTTGACACCCAAGTATCATTAATCAAATCCGTGACTTCATAATCATTACTAATATCTGTAATAACAAACTGGCTCCCCACCTCCATGGTTATCTGTTTAGTAAAAGGCTTAGTATAATCAGCGTTAAAAGTATATCTAGCTTCTTTAAAAGCAGTTTTAGTACGCTGATAACTATCCAAAAAGCTACCAGCAGTTCCTATATTTTCGAATGAAGAAGATTGTGCTTTAGCAAAGAAATTGCCTTGTGTACTAAGCTCCAAAGTGTGTTTTTTATTATCTTTAAACTCCCTCTTATATTGTAGATCATACCTACCTTTAGGATTACCCGCTTTAGTAGTTTCCTCTCGATACCACTCAGCAATAGTTGCATCATTAGCATCTAGCTGACTAAAATCGGTTTTAGAAGGTTGGTTCTCTAGTTCATAGGCAAAAAATCCAGAAAGAGTCAATACATTTCGAGCATCTATATGATAATCTGCACCTAGCAAGACATTAAAAAAAGCTTCATTTCTATATTCCACTCCATCCCCCAAAATACTTAGACTATCTACTAAATCACGGTTTTCATTCTTGGTATATCGAGGAAGCGATCGATAGCCTGCACCAAGTTGACTAAACAGATTAAATTTTTCAGTTCTGTAGTTCAAACTCAATCCTGCACTATGGTTATGTGGCCAACCTGTATTGACGGAAAAAGAGCCATTGACACCCTTTCGTTCTTCTTTTTTGAGTACAATATTGATAATACCTGCTGTTCCTTCTGCCTCATGTTTAGCAGAAGGGTTCGTAATCACCTCTATTTTATCGATCATATCAGCCGTAATAGTCCCTAAAGCATTGCTCTCATCGCTTGCCAACACAGAAGGTTTACCATTTATTAGTATCTGTACTCCTGCATTACCTCTTAAGCTAATTTGGCCCTCTATATTTACCTCTACCGAAGGTACATTATCCAGCACATCCAAAGCACTAGCTCCTGTACTGCTTAGGTCTTGACCTACACTGAAATACTACCAGCTGAATTCTGGTAGGTTAAAAATTAGGACTATAAGTCCCCTGACTATTCTAAAGAAATATTATTCGAG
>JAAEPD010000202.1 GCA_024222455.1 Aureispira sp. | reverse complement strand
TTAGATAAAAAACCAGCTATTTATTATCCTTCATTAACTAATGTTCAACATAAAGCTGCTTAATTTCTAATCCTTAGTTCACGTTATATTTATAAAGGAGGCACAAAAAATGGTCTTGCATACACTTGGCATCCTAATGGCCAATTGGCGAGTCAACAGATCTACTCAAAAAATTTATTGCATGGTCAGTCCTTTTTCTGGAACAGTTCAGGAATCTTGTTAGATAGTTTTAGCTATCACAATGGAAGGCCTTACAAACAAGGCAAGCAGATTCGTTTTCATTCAGATCAGAGCATAAGAGAAATAGCTTATTATAGAGATAATTTGCAGGACAGTATTTACCAATTATGGCATTTCAATGGGCAACTTGAACAACAAGGGCATTGGAAAATCGGCAAAAAAGAAGGCAATTGGGAATTTTGGGATAAAAACGGAGCTCTTTTAGCATTAAGAACCTACAAAAATGGATTTCGCCACGGGGTTTCAAAAAAATGGACTTCTTCAGGAAAATTGTTGAAAGAGTACAACTACCAAAATGGTCTAAAAAATGGGACTTACAACTTATATACTCCTGAAGGAAAACTAAATGAACAAGGCTCATTCAAAGAAGGTCTATATACTCAAAAAATACAATGGTTCACCTTTCGGAATAAACGCAAAAAACATAAACTCTCTAAAAAATCTCTAGAAGAGCTTAATAGTGACATCCGAAAAACACAAGAGCTTATTCATATAAGCCAACAACCTGTCCAACCTAACATTAACAAAATTTTAAAGCACAATATTTCAGGCACTATTACATATAAGGAGGATAACACACCTTTAGCTGGAGCAACCATCTATATAGAAGGCGAAAATATTACAAAGCTAACTGGCGCATCTGCCGATTTAAAGGGGAAATTCTCACTAAATTCACCAACAGGACTACAGACTGTAAAGGTAATTTATCTGGGGTTGCAACCTATAGAATTTGAATTAGAGGTGCATGGATCTGTTCAATGTAACATATCAATTCAGTTAGAAAACCCACCTATATACAGTGAATAAAGGGGATTCAAACATAGTTTTATGCATTTTTTTTTACATAAATCGTATTTTTTTTGTATCTTTGTGGGATAACACAAATCCCTAGTAAAACATTAGAACCATTCAATTAAATGTTTTCTTTGTGTTATCGATGTATAATCATATTAATTAGAACCAAACTTTTATAATATTTTTTAACCTATACTAGAATTTTACCAATTTTATGGAAAATGCCAAGCCTGAGGCTCTATACCAAAAAGTTATTGAATGGGTGGGGAAACGTGGTTATTCGGAAATTAAAGCAAATATTGACGACTTTGAGACTCCATCTAAGTTTGTACGAAAAATGAATGGAGAAGATCAGGATATGATTCCTGATATTACAGCTCTCAAGCACAATCGTAAAGCTTATTTTGAGATTGCTCAAAAAATAGAAGACTCATCTTTGACTGTTACAAAATGGAAATTATTGAGTACGATGGCATCCATGAAAAAAGGGAAGTTATTTATTATGGCTCCAAAAGGGCACAAAATGTTTACTAACAGATTAGTTAACACTTACGAAATTAATGCTGAAGTTGTTAGTATATAAACAACCCCTCAACTATACCTAATCTGGACTACACACTACCTAAAATCTGTTAAAGATTATTGTTTACAAAAAAGATGTATTTATGTCTAGATCTAAAAAGAGTTTTTCTAAAGTAAAGGGATATTATTATTTTGATATTTTTACACATGATGTTCCTATTATGATTCATCGAGCAGATAAAGAAGAAGCTATCTATACATTCGAACGTTACCAAAAGCACACTAACAAACGTTGTGCATGGCACGGAATGTGGGATGGCAAAAAATTTGTTCAGACCAATTTGGAAAAAATGAAGCCAAAAGCTTAAGATCATAAATTCTAAAAAAGAAGGCTACCACAATCTGGTAGCCTTCTTTGATTTTGGTATATAGCTCATATCTTTTTTAATGCCCTATCGATTTAGGTGCTTTAGGCAATTCTACACTCTCATAATTAATCTTATAAATATCTTTTTTGATTTCATACTCCTTACCTTTGAGACGATAAGAAATAGTAACACCCGCAGAAACATTATCTACTATAGAACTCTCTACTGAAGAATATTTACCTACAATCACATAAGTATTCAAATGTGCTCTAGGACTCAACTGATAGCCTACTTCTGTACGCAATCCCATAAAGAGGTTCAAACCATCCCAATACTCTTGCAACTCGCCTTCCATACGCTTTTTGCCCATAAATGCCATATGATGTTCCAAACCACCTCCTATACGTAAGCGAGTGGTTGGTTTGAAATAAAACATAAAGTTATGTATGAAATTATGTACATAAGCCATGTTATAAGAGGGCAAACCTTCTGCTCCTGTTAGATCTATTGGTTTAGGCACTGTTTTGCCTAAGTAACCTCCATAAATCTTCATCCCCCATCTTTTGAATTCTAACTCAGAGAATAAACCAAACTGTGCATCTACTCGTGGAGCCAAGCGCATACCATAGTTAGTGGTGCTAGATTCATTTTGGATTCCTATACTTTTTGATAAATCATTAAATAGATAATTAGCACCAACGCCTCCTTCAATCCCCCAATGGGCCTTAAATGTCTTGGTAGTACTACTGATAAGTTGTTTGTTGTCTTGTGCAGATAGTTGGTGCAAGTATGCTAACAATAAGGCCACAAGCATCAAACTCTTTGATACATTTCTCATAGTTCGAGTAATTTTATGTAATTAAAGTAATATAATTGCCCCGCAACGGAACACCTAAAACAAGCTAAAGCTTCTTGTATATAGGTATTCTGAAGGATAGTCAATAGTGTCTGTTATAAAACCATATATCTGAAAAACGTATAAAACAGTACAAAGGTTGATCTATCCCCTCTTTTAACTATGTTAAAGTGTAAGTTCAAAGTTTTTTTAACAAAAAAAGCTACCAAAACTGAATTTGATAGCTTCTATATTAGTTTGATTTTGTACATGGTTAATCCATTTGCTATTGCTTTCCCAACTAGAAGTAGCTAAAAAATAGTATAAGTAGATAATCTTTATTCATATGATCAATAGATTTTGGTACAAAAACATTGTTTTGCTAAGAGTATGTCTAAAAATTAAAAAATGTTATTTACTGAAACGGTTTAATAAAATTTGGCAATTAGCCCATAAAATCCAAGCTTCTGAACTATTTGCTGTTTTTTCGTAGTCTTTAGAGTGCCTTCGAAAGAAATTTAGC
>JAAEPD010000201.1 GCA_024222455.1 Aureispira sp. | reverse complement strand
GCAGAATTTGAGCTTTTGTAACCTTTTGTTAATTCAGAGTGCTCTAACTCCGTTAAGTCTATTTTTTTTACTTTCCTTCCCATTTATTTTGCTTTTGGAAAGCAAATATAACTTATTATTTATTTTGAATCAGTACTTACAGCTAAATAGATTACTATTTTAAGAAAAAGGATGTATGCTACATAAAAAAACCTCCTCCAATAAAATTATTGAAGAAGGTTTCCTTTTATATTTTAGACAGTAATTAGTTTTTTTATTCTAGCCCCTGATGATCAATTATAAATTGCAATACTTCTAAATCTTCTTTCATATCTGGAGCTATCTGAAATAAGACTTTGCAAGCTGCGGCATCTTGATCTAAAGCATCTGCCAAGACCAACAAGCCATCTTGTCTAGCTCCAGACTCCAACAATATTGCTGCTTTGGCATATGTCAAGTCTAAATCATCGCCACAATGCTCTTCTGCATCTATCAAAATATCTAATGCAAAAGCATAGCTTTCTTCATCTATCAAAAACTCTAGATAATTTATCCAACTACTTACTAGTTCAGGAGCAATCTCCAATGCTTTGTGATAATGCGTGTGTGCACTTTCTAAGTCATCTAACTGATTGCAGGCTTCTGCTAATGCAATGCAAAACTCTTCATTTTTTCGATCAGCTTTGTGTGCACTCTCAAACATTTCTCGAGCACTACCCCACTGTCCTTCATGTGCATAACAAACACCTAAGCGATAATAAACACGCCCATCTAAATCATCTATTTTCAGTGCCTTAACATAGTACTCTCTAGCCTTTATGAATTGCTCTAAGCTCTCATAACACTCTCCTGCAACTGTCAAGATTTCTGCATCTGGATCAAAGTGTTCTATATAGTCATTAACATAATTAAGTGCTTGTTTGTACTCTCCCATACCAAAAAGGCAGTTGATACAATCTCTATAAGCGTACTCAAATTTATCATTAATAACAATAGCATAATCATAGGCTTCTATAGCCTTTTCGAGTTGATCTAATTGTGCGTAAGCATGCCCTAAATTGAACCAAGCCCAATGAGAATAAGGCGCTTCATCTATGATTTTCAGATGAAACTTAATTCCTTCTTTATACAATTCTGCCAATTCCATATTCATCCACATCCTACTCAAAGCCAACTCATTAAACGGGTCGGATAAAATTGCTTTTTGTAGCATCTTGAACGCCTTGGTATAATTCCCTTGTGTTTCATAGACAGTAGCTTCTAAGATATAAATATCATCCATATCTCCTTCATCTGCCAAAGCTTTGGCTTCGCTCAAGACCTCTAGTGCTTTTTCGGGCTCTAGCTTATGCATATACATATCAGTCTTTGTCAGTAATATATCTAAATTGGAAGGTTCATAGATAAAAGCTAAATCTAAAGCTTTTGCGGCTTCTACGAAGCGTGCATCTTCTATTAGTAATTGTGCTTTTCGGATATAAAATGTGGCAGAGTAGGTATGCTGTGCAATAGCATGTCCAACTACTTCTAAAGCCTTTTGCAACTCATGTTCTTGTTCATAATAGTCAATAATGTGTTCAAAACTCTCTATTTCTAAAAATGCGATAACACCCTGTGCAAGCATTTTTTCATATTGACTTACAAGGTTCTTGAAGTCCTGGTGACCTTCATTATAATTATAGCTGTGCATCCAATAATTTTTCGTTAATGAAAGAGTAAAAAAACTTGTTTTATATTCAAGTATTTTCTACTGTTTTAGGATTTTTAACAATATCAGAATTAAATATAAGATACAACAAAACATTGACAAGTTCAACAGCAGAACGGACAAAAATCATTATTTTGCTTATATCCAAACACTATTCTTATATTGCTATTGTTAGTATAATAGTTTGCTATTTTTTAGCGTACTATAGTTAGTCTTCATTTATACATTTTTTAGTTTGACAAGAACTAAATCTCAAAGTTTTGACTATCAATTTTTAACACAACACTATTTATATAATAGTTTATTAATTCGCAGAACTTTTCGTTTTTTGTATGAATGAATGTCTGTATATAAGTCAAAGTATATGCCATTAGGTTCCTTTTTTCAGTATTTTAGTAATACTTTAAATCTTAATAGCTCTTATTTTAATAGTTCCTTGTATTTTTTAATTTTAGCCATTGCTATCATCCAAACAATTGTATATTCCTAATACCAAGCACATGCAATCAATCAGAAAAATATCGACTAAAACCCTATCAATACTACTTCTTAGCTTTTTTAGTATTGTAGTCTTACAGGCTCAAGAAAAACCCTACTTCCAACAAGATGTAGACTATACAATAGAGGTTTCTTTAGATGATGTCAATCATTATTTAGAGGGAAATATTAAGATTGCGTATACCAATAATTCTACTGACACATTGTCTGCCTTGTACTTCCACCTTTGGCCGAATGCTTACAAAAACAGTCAAACAGCCTTTGCAAAACAGCTTTCTGAAAACGGTGATTTAGGATTTTATTTTAGCAAAAAGAAGGATCGTGGTTATATAGACAGTTTACAATTCACAGTAGACAATGAGCCTGTACAAGAAACTGTACATGATGGCCATATAGATATTGCAAAACTTTCTCTAACCAAACCTATAAAACCAGGTCAGCAAGTAATTATAAAAACCCCTTTTCGAGTAAAACTACCTAAAACAGTATCTAGATTAGGCCATGAAGGAGAATCTTATCAGATCACGCAATGGTACCCTAAGCCAGCTGTTTATGATAATAAGGGCTGGCACACCATGCCTTATTTAGATCAAGGGGAGTTCTTTTCGGAGTTTGGTTCTTTTGATGTAAAAATCACCTTACCAAATAACTATGTTGTGGGTGCTAGTGGGCAACTACAAACAGAAAGTGAAAAAGCATTTCTAACAGAAAAATCAAAAGCTGACAAAAAACTAAATTTTGAAGAACTTGAGGCTAAATTTCATCACTTTCCTGCCTCTTCTCCTACTCTAAAAACAATACATTACACCGCAGATCAAGTTCATGACTTTGCTTGGTTTGCAGATAAGCGTTATTATGTTCACAAAAGTAAAGTTGCCCTAAAATCGGGTAAATCAATAGAGACTTACTCCATGTTTACGAATATAGAGGCTGGTATCTGGAAAGATGCGATCAACTATGTCAACAGGAGTGTCCAGTTCTATTCAGAAGTAGTTGGGGAATATCCTTACCCTCAAGCAACTGCTGTGCAAGGTGCATTGAATGCAGGAAGTGGGATGGAATATCCTATGGTCACAATTATAGGTAAAGCGAGGTTCGCTGAAGGTTTGGACAATGTGATTACACATGAAATTGGTCATAATTGGTTTTATGGAATTTTGGGGAGCAACGAACGTGAACATGCTTGGATGGATGAAGGGTGGAACAGCTATGTAGAGTCTCGCTATATGGAAAAGTACTATGATACCTACCCTCGTGTAGAATATTTAGCTTACTTACTACAAGCCAGCAAGGGAGAAGAACAAGCTATAAATACGCCTTCTGCCGACAATATTGAGATAAATTACTACCTCTGTGCTTATGCTAAACCTACCCTATCCTTTAGATATCTGCAAACTTATTTAGGTCGAGCTAAAATGGATTCAATCTTACAAGATTATTATAATAAATGGAAGTTCAAACACCCACAACCTAGCGACCTTAAAAAGGTATTTGAGGATGGCACGGACAAACCTCTAGATTGGTTCTTTGATAATGTAATCAACAGCACTAAACAAATAGATTATGCTTGTACTCATCATTCTTGTTGCCACAAGGAGGACAAAGCAGAGTTAACCATTAAAAACAAAGGTGATATAGCCGCTCCATTCTCTGTTTCGGCTGTAGATTTTGGCGATTCTATTCTCAATGTTACTTGGTTTAATGGTCTAGATCCTAAACAAGATACGACCTTGGAGGTCAATCAATCGGAAGATGTTTGGTATTATATAATAGACCCTCTAGAGGAAATGCCTGAAATAGATCGGAATAATAACATCCATTATACTACAGGTGTTTTGAAAAAAGGGGAACGCACTAAATTACAATTTGGCGCTAATTTTAACAACCCTGAAAAACCTAGAGTCAATATGGTTCCATTGCTTGGATTCAATTGCTATGATGGTTTTATGTTTGGGTTGGCTACCTATAACTTGACGGTTCCTGTACGCAAGTTTCAGTATGTTGTAGCGCCTATGTTTGGTATTGGTTCGCTATCTCCTATTGGTATGTTCGAATTCAAATACAATTTTATCCCTACACATGGCAAAAAGCCTTTTCAGCGCTTAACTATTGGTTTGGGAGGACGCAGTTTTAATCGATCTTCTAATGAAACCTTTGGTTATGACCTACGCTACTATCGTATCAATCCTTACATAGATATAGAATTTGCTCGAAAATCGCTTCGAGATTATTCTAGACATTTCTTACGTATGGATAATATTCTCATTTTTGACGAAAGTCCTTCAATAGAAAGGGTTGATACCAACCTAGTATTCAGAGGAAAAGCAACTGGTCTAAGAACAACACATCGTGTACAATACAGACATGAATATAATCATCCAATCACTCCTTTTGATATAACAGCAGCGGTTGAATATGCCAATTACAATGATGTAGGAGAGAAAGAGCACTATGTAAAATTAAGTACTGAAGGTAACTTCAAATTTAATTATAGCCCATTGTGGAGTGTAGATATCCGAATGTATATGGGTGGTTTTGTTTTCCATACAGATAGAGACTTTGGAAATATGCCTTTGCAATTAGCTTCTAGAAACTTGAATGATTATCATTACGATAGTTATTATGTTGGACGTAGAGAACAGGGTAATTTCTTTGAACAACAGGTTGCTATCCGAGAAGGTGGGTTCAAAACGCCAATAGCACAAGCTACTAGTGATGGACGCAGCAATATCTTTATTTTTGCTTTAAACTTCAAGGCTGATGTTCCAATCAAGTTGCCTTGGCGCACCAAATATGTAAAAATAAAGCCTTATATGGATTTTGGTTTTTACAAAAATTCTGCTCCTTCTGTTAATATTGCTAGTCCAGATCAGCAACTGTTTTTTAATGGGGGGCTTATGATTGATATTTGGGATGGTGCAGCAGGATTATACATTCCGTTATTTGGTGATAAAAAACTAATGAATCAGCTCAAGAGTCAAGGAAATTTCTTCCGAAGAATTAGCTTTAGCTTGAATCTACATCGCCTCAATCCATTAGATATTGCACCTAATTTTGAGTTCTAAAAAAGAGAAAGGGCTGCCCCTAAAGCAGCCCTATATACTCTTGTTTAATGTCTTTGATTCAGTCAAGGATCACTATGAACTTCGAAACAGCCAATTCCTCTTTTTCATAATCGCAACCACTCAACTTGCTAAATACACCAAACTACAACGCTAAGATTTGATAAAAATTTTAAGGTTTAGTTTGATTGTATAATGCAAGTCCCTAAAAAGGTTACAATTGTTCCAACATTTTATCTACTGTAGCTGTCGGTAACTGACAGGTATAGTTACTACATACAAAAATAAGAGTATCCTCTCCTGTATCTCTTCCTGCCAATAATGGTAAACTTTCATCTGCCTTTGGAGCAGCCATCAAAATGCTGTTAGGTATAAATTGTTGATAAATTTCTTTAGTCAAACTTGCATAGTTAGGTCCAACCACTGCTAGCTCTTTGGGAGCATGTACTGTTGCATACATAGCATTAGCCCAACGAGAAAAAGATTGTGGATATTTCATGATGCTCTGTTGCATGGTCAAGAGCATTTTATCTGCCTGTTCTTGATAGCTTGGTCGATCTAGAATCAATGCTAATTGCTGCAAGTTGTGGAGCATTGTAGCGTTTCCAGAAGGTGTTGCATTGTCGTATAAATCTTTTTTGCGGAGAATAACATCTTGTTGTTTGGAGGATGTAAAGTAGAATAAGTGATCTTCTTCATCTAAAAACTCTTCTAAAACCAATTCTGCATAGGTTGTTGCTTTTTCTATCCACTGTTTATCAAAACTAATGGAATAGACCTCTAGTAAGGCATTGATCAACCAAGCATAATCATCCAAAAATGCATGATACTTAGCTTCTCCATTTTTGTAGGTATGGTATAAATGTGATGCCTGATCTGTTTTGTATTTATCCAAAACAAAAGCTATTGCAGAAAGTGCTGTAGTTTTATATTCTTCTTTTCCTAATGCCTTATAAGCCTTACAATAGGCTGTAATCATCAAAACATTCCAATCTAGCAAGGATTTATCATCCAACCCCGGTCGGATACGAGTTTCTCTATAGTCAAATAACTTGGCTCTACAAGTTGCCATTTCACTCTTAAACTCTTCTAAGTTTAAGTTTTTTGCAGCTACAAAATCTTCAAAAGTAAACAATCGCCTAGGAATATTGCTATGCTCCCAATTTCCCCCTTCTGTTATATCATAAAACTGACAAAACAAGGTTGCCTTTTCTCCCAAAACCTGTTCTATTTCTGACTTTTGCCAAACATAATATTTCCCTTCTACACCTTCCGAATCTGCATCCAAGGCCGAATAAAAGCCACCTTCTGCATTCAGCATCTCTCGCTCTACCCAAGTTAGTGTTTCTTCTATTGTTTCTTTGTACAGTTCTTTCTTAGTTACCAAATAAGCATCTGCCATCAGACCTACCAATAAGGCATTGTCATACAGCATTTTTTCGAAATGTGGAGCCAACCATTCTCTATCTACACTATAGCGAGCAAAACCACCTCCAACTTGATCATAAATGCCTCCCATTATCATCTTATCCAAAGAGAGTTCTACATGTTCTAAAGCTGCCTTATTTTTAGTGTAATAATGGTAATTTAGGCAATAGCGTAGCGACATAGTAGAGGGGAATTTTGGCGCTCCACCAAAACCTCCATCTTGGGTATCAAAACCATCTTTCAAACTTTCAAAAGTAGTATCTAATGTAGCTTGAGTAAACTTATCCTCTACTTTAGTAGACACATCCAAAGTGCTGGTAAACTGTCCGTCTGATTTTTTGACATAATCCATTATCTGAGCAGCTTGACTGCTCACCTCTTCATAGCGTTCATAAAAAGCTCTTGCAATATTGCTCAGCACTTGTGACCAAGAGGCTCGTCCATGTGCTGGCCTAGGGGGAAAGTATGTCCCTCCAAAAAAGGGTTTGCCATCAGGCAGCAAAAAACAGTTGAGAGGCCAGCCACCTCCACCATTCATAATCACTTGCACCGCTTCCATATAGATGCTATCTACATCTGGTCGTTCTTCTCTATCTACCTTTATATTCACAAAATATTTGTTCATATAATCGGCTACCTGCTCATCTTCAAAGGACTCTCGCTCCATGACATGACACCAATGGCAAGTAGAATAACCTATACTCACCAAAATAGGCTTGCCTTCTGCTTTTGCTTTGGCAAAGGCCTCATCTCCCCAAGGATACCAATCGACTGGATTGTGGGCGTGCTGGAGTAGGTAGGGGCTAGTTTCTTGGGCTAGGTGATTGCTGTGTTTATGTTGCATTTTATTTTAGATTATTAGACTGTTTGACATTAGAATTTAGACCATCCAAATTTGCAAGATTAAGCATAGTACTGGTTGTTATAAGTATCAATCTTGCTTGCTTTTTCTTATTTAAAAACTTATATTGGCACGATTCAATTTACAAAACCAAACCAATTAAACCATGAAAGAACAATTATTATTACTTTGGCAGAATTGTCAAAAGTATATTAAAACATATGAAGCACTCCTAAAGCAAGCTCCTAATACTTTGGATGCAGCCCAAAAAGCTGCTTACCTCCAAATAAAGGAATACCAAAAGTTAATCAAGCAAATTTCGGCTCAACAAAAGGCTAAAAAAGAGGAAAACTCTAATGCTGTTGCTGAATTTAATGAGCTATACAATAAGAACTTTGATTACCTCAATAAGTTCACTAGCCAACCTCAAGCTAATCTTAAATTCTTGTTGCACTACCACAAATTGGTTGACAATTTAGACAGTTTATACAAACAGATTCCTCAAAAAACACTAGATCGCCAAGGCAAATTGCTTAGCAGTCGTAAAAAAGCTGTAGATAAGTGGCTAAAGGCTTTGGATGTACAGCTTAAATCTAAGGAACTTCAAGCACCTTTGGAGAAACGCTTTTGGGAATTGGTCAAAAAGGCAAATGTGAGTCTAGCTGAAAAGGGCTTGGCTGCGATCTCTATTCCTGCCAATGTAGAAACTGTATAAACTTACCCTAAAAACAAAGAATTATGAATAAACAAGAATTTGAAGAATTGAGCATAATTAATAAAGCGCTTGGTGGTAAATATGATGCGGTGGTGCAGCAGTTGGGGAAGGAGTTGACTTTTGGAGTGGAGCAGAAAGAGGAACTAATTGGACCTAGAGATAAAGTCTCAGAGCTTGTAAATGTAATAATAGCTATTAAAGAATTTAGAAAGAGCCTTATAGATAAAGAACTAGGTCAGTTTAAAAATAGATCACTATCTGCTAAATTTTTAACTACCAAAAAGATTGATCCACTTATTACAACACATAAATTGACTGCACTCAAAGATTTCTTTGAAAAAGGAGGTGATGACAATCTTGGACATGATATTTTTAAAGAACTTTTTTGGAAACAAATTCAAAGTTATTTAGACAATTTGTCAGGAGAACTAAAATTCAAAGATTTATGGAACAAAATGATTACTGTAGCTAACACCACATTTAATACAGCAATTCAATCATTAGGAAAAATAGGCGCAGCTAAAACTATTCAGTCTATAAAAGATATAGAAAAGCCTGTTATACCTTACTTTATAGCTAATTATCCCAAATTAAAAAAAGTAGGAATTTCGACCTCTCCTAATATTGATCAGCTATGTAATATCCTATCATAATTATACAAAAATTGTTATATCCTAACAAAAGAAGATTATAATATTAGCATTAAGAATTTTGAAAATCAATTTTTTGGAGTGATTAATACAACTGAAAAAGGTCAATATAAATCTTGTGTTATACTAGCAACTGAATTAAAGGTCAATCTTAAAAATGCTTTTAAGACACTTCGTAATCAACATCCTATTTTTAAAGAGATAGAATCATCTATTAGTAAGTGTATAGGAAAAGAGAATAAAGAATTAGCTGATTTTGTCAAGTGCTTTAATGATATTAGTTGGCCTAGTTTTACAGCAACTAGAGATGCTAATATTACAGCACCTGACTATATAGATAAAAATTTAGAGCAAATAGACTTTAATAAGATTCTAGTAAAATCCTTAGACCAAACTGACGCTTGCTTTATAGAAAAAGATCCTGATTTTAATAAGTTAAAAGAACTTATAAAGAACGCTGTTGAGCAGGGTTTTGTAGAAAAGTTAGGAAATGATCTCAAAGATCTGAAGCATGATCATATTGTAATTGAAGGTGATTTTAAGTCTATGTTGAATGCATGGTTTGCTCAATCGGTTAAATTTCCTCCCTATAACTCCTATTTAGCTAAACTGAAAGCTTCCCTTGATATAAAATTAACAACAGAAATCATTAATAATGGCACTCAAATATTATCAAAAAAAATTGCTGATATTTTAGAAAACCATACATACGACTTAGATCATTTAACTATAGATTTTTGGAATATTCTAGGTAAGGAAAAAGCTCTCGAATTTGAACCAAAGGATTTTGGTGACTTTACAGATCTATATTTCCCTAATTATCCTGATTTAACACGTATTTTTGATGTGGCTACTCTTGGATTTAGCAAACAAGATGTTTTAAATTCCTTAAATGTTTGGAAAAATAGTGCTGCTATATTTATGGGAAATGCTGTTCAAGCTATTTATAGATATAATTTTGGTGGCACAAAGTTTAAATTAGCATCTTTTTTAGATTACTTAAAAGAAAAGGCATTCAGCAAAGATTTCCGAGCAAGTCATATCTCTGAAGGAATATTAACTAAACTAAAAGAAGGAGATGGAGAAATAGACCCCAAAGACAAAATAACTACAGAACCTTTGGCTTCATTGTGGAATAATGCTATACAGTCAATTGATGAACAAGCTTTTTTTGATATGCTTCTTGCCAAATTTAAAAAAGATGGAGATATTAATATTTTTGTAGAATTACAAACTATGCCTAATTTTGTCTTGCCTAATCAGCAAGATATAGAATTTGCCTTGTTAGATGCATTAATGAAAAGTCCTAGTAGAAAATCAAGTGGAAACTCTAAACAAGCATGGTTAGCAGTCGAAACCTATAAAAACCATAGAGAGTCTAGTCGTAATTGGTTAGACCGTACAAAATTTGCTATTGATGAGTTTTATCAAAAAGTACATGAAGTACGCCTAGAATATAAACTTGCTAAAGAACGCTTTGAAGGAGTGTTAAGTAGTTGTAAGCAAACAATAGTTGAAGATAATAAACTTAGAAAAGACTTTGCAGAACTAATGTTTGGGAGTGTCATCAATTTAGCTACATCTGCTCTTAATATCAATTCAGCAATAACAAAAAGTAAAATAGGTGGTCTTATTACTGAAGGAAAAAACCAATTAACAGCTAAACTTGCAGATGTTGCTATTAAATGGAGCAATGGGAAAGATGAAAAATATAAAGGTGATGCTGAGTTCATATTTGATTCTACCCAAATAGGTTTTGATGACCTAACTACAGCTATTGAAAATATTAAAGTTACCATTCTAAATTATATAGACCTCAATAGTGGACAAATTCATAATACACTAGAAGTAGAAATGAAGCCTGAAAGTGGTCTAAAAAACACCAAAAGTGATTTAGCTACAGATAAGGCAAATTATACCATATTTAACCAAGCATTACAGTCATCTGTTGATAAATTAATTGTAGAAACTGCCAATATTAGTATAGACGGATTATCTGAAAAGTTTGAAAAACTAATGTTCGCTCATTGGCTCAAAAATGATGCAGTACTTAGAGCAAAAGGAAGCAGTTCTTGGTATGGTGGCTGGGATTTCACAATTGCTAGAACGTTAACTCTTAGAAAAAAATTACAAAGTCTTGGTGTCTTTAAATCAAGTAAAAGTGATCCATTCCCTAGTATGACAACAGGAGGAAGTATTTGGTCCCATATAGGAATGTTTACAGATGCTGTGTGTGCAGATTTTGGATTTGGTATGGAGAATGTAGAACAATGGGGGAAATCTATGCAAGAAATACAAGATTGGGCAAAAACTAATGCCACATTGCAAAGTCCTTTATTCAAATAAAACACTACAATTATCATAATATACAATCTAGGGTTACTCTAAAGTAGCCCTAGATTTATTATAAGAACATGTTTAAAATTATAATTTTGAGTAATAGCCTTAGCTATTGTGAGACAAAAAGCTGCTAAGATCTAGAAATTGGCATTTCATATTAACAATTAGTATAAATTTAAACATGTTCTAATATACAACTACATCATGAAAATAACACTCTACCTACTATTAGTTCTTTTCTTCTTTTTTCCTAAAAGAGGTAGTGCTCAAAGTTTAAAAACAATTAGGTTTACTAATGTAGTAAGCGATATTTATAGCTTTAAAGAAGCATTAGAAACTTATCAATACTATACCTCTGACAAAGTAATTCCCTCTCGGTATTTGCTCTCAGCAGAAGAATTTAAAAAAACAAGGGAGCTTTATCACAAGAGAAACCCTCCTAAAAAAAGAAATTTTGGTGAATATTTTTTTAATATAGAAACTATATCTAGTGGTCGTGGCATTCTTTATGACCAGTTGTACTTCGACCACCTCAAGGATCATTTAAAGGGCTTACCTGACTACATCAGTTTTTCAGATCTATGGAAAAGCCTTATAGACTTATATGATAAACAATTTGGCAGCTTACACACAAATAGTAATTACAAAAAAATACAGAACCGTCCCAAATTCAAAGAATTCAAAAATATAGATACTGTAGTTTATCCTCATTTCGTAAAATACTATCCTGTTTTATATAGCAGAGGTAATTACAGTTCACCTGATGTAGGTTTGCTCTTTCAAAAGATAGCAACTCTTTATAAATATGGCTATGAGCTTTATCCTGCTGACTATGACAAGGGCATAGCTACACTAAAAGAGCAAATACAAGAGCTGGCCGTTGGTACATCTAAAAATCCTGAAAATTGCCCCATGACGCTAGTAGCTGAGGAGGAAATCTGTTTTTGGGAATATGCTAAATGTATTGTTACTCGACAGCGCCTCGAAACAGCTTTTGAAGATGCTTTTGAACAATTGGAGGTAGCAGATAGCTCTACATTTCTAGCTATAAGAAACACGCTATTGGCAAGTGTGCAAGATAGTCAAGCAATGTATAAAATTATTAGGGGGTGGCAAGCCCTTTCTTTGCCTAGTTATGATTGGTCTAGAGATGCTACTATCAAAGACCCTAACTTTTTTTTAGCTAAAATCAAAGCCTTAGACTTAAAGGCTATATTGGTTGGTGGTTTAGATAACAAATCACCTTGCGCTATACTACAAAGTCATAATTTTCAAAGATTTACTGAAGGTTTTACTTTCTATAGGAAAAGATATATAAAATACTTCTCTCATTTGAGCAGAATGGGAGAATACTCTAATAAAGTCAATCATTATGCTTCTGTAGAAAAAACGAGAGATTATATATACTACGGACTATGCTTCAGGTATATTGGTATTAGCAAACTTTACTATAAGTCAGACATTGAAACCGTACTCAAGAAATATAGCCATGATGATGATAAAACCACCATAACACTTGCGGCAACATATAAGGCACTACATGAAATTCTCTTGAATGAAGTCATTTCTTCTTTTGATACACAAGCAAGTATTTGGTTAAAAACAACAGGACAAGACAGAAGATATTTTCAAAGTAAAGTCATTACAACTATTTTTTCTGAGGAGCAGTTAAAATTGCTAGAATTAAAATTGAATCAGCTTTTTCATAATTGCGACTAGAAATTGAGATGTGGTTACCAAAAGTATAAGAGTCACGAATAAATCCAAGGCTAGTCTGCTTGACTAGCCTTGGATTTATACTCGCTCACAAACCACCACAAAATCCTTAGATTCAGCAGTCAAGTTACCCTCATCGTAATCTCCATAAATATTGGTCAAGATAAGAGGTGAACGTTTGATCAAGTGTCTAATTTCGTATTGAAAATAGTAACGCATATCAAAGCTCCAAATGTGTTTTTGTGTTTCATTGTTTTCATCCTCCCATATAAACTCCATTTGAACATGATTAATTTGCTCTATAGGATTGGGGCGAAAACTTGTGATACGTTGCAATTTTTTGTTAGGTGCATATTCCCCATCAAAATCAATATGAGGTTCTTTACCTTGTGCACAAAGCACCATATTCGGAACAAATAAATCGAAGATTAGTTGCCCTCCTGGTTTTAGGTGCTGATGAATAGACTCTAGTGCTGCTAATTGTTCTTCTATTGTTATCAAGTGCGAAAACACTCGAAAAGGAGCCACAATCAAGTCAAATTGACCATTGAGTTGCATAGCGGTTACACTCTGCTCCTCTACTCTATCCCATTCAGCTTGAGGTATTTTATCCTTGAGCCGAGTTAGCATAGGTGCACTAATATCTATCCCATAAATATCTGCCCCTTTTTGGAGCGCCTCTATAAAAAAACGGCCAGTTCCTACCCCTACTTCGAGTACTCTACCTTTGCAGGCCAGTATCTTATCCATGAAGTATTGTGTATCAACTCCTGTACGAATCTTGTCATAAACCAAGTCATAAAATCGTGCTACTGTTGCTGAGTATTGTTCCATACTAGATTATTTATTTGCAAATAGATATAAGCCAAAACCCATTGTTTTTCGGCCATATTGAATCTGTGCCTTACGAAATAATTGTTGTTGAAGATATGCCTTTTCTTGGTCAAGGCTATTCAACTCCAACTCTTTTTTCAAAAAATAAGCACCTTCCCATCTATTCCAGTCATCTTCAGATGCAATAGTTGAGTACAAATACTGCATCCCTAGCTCTTCCGCTTTTTCTATATTTTGGTAATGATACATCAAATCTGTTTCTTGGCCACCCAATGCCTCCAAATATTCGGGTGCAGGTGCTTGTTGCCAAAATCCTTCTCCTACTAACAGTACAGCATTAGGTTTGAGATATGGCTTTATCGTTTTCACTAAATCCAGATAGCTCCCAAAAGCATGAGAAGAGCCAATGCAGACTATACAGTCAAAGCTTCCTAAACTCAGTTCTTTTAAATAGACTTTAGCATCCTTATGCACAATTTTTAATTTGCCTTGGGTAATTAAATCTTGAGACTTTTGAGCACAAGCCTCTAATAGCTTGTTATCCAAATCTACTAAGGTCCCCTGAGAGCCTTTTCTAGAAATCATTTCTAATAAAACCTCACCATTTCCACCACCAAAATCAATTATATTATGGGCTGCGTTCAAGTCTAACAGGTCAATCATCTCATTGAGTTTAGCAGCACTCATCGGATTATTAAATCGAAATGTTGGTATATTTATATTCATTGTTATATTATATATAGTCTGTTATTTTTTTCAAGAGCTTCACAACCATTCAAAAATCAGTTGCATCTATTGATGCTGTACACCATTTAGAATAAAAACAAACACCACCTTATCATGAAAAGTTTATTGTTAATATTATTTTTCGCTAGTTCTATAGTCCATATTCAAGGACAAGATGTTTGGGTCAATTATGTCATGGGAAAACCACACATGGCTCACTTTGATGCCATGAAAGCAGTAGCTAAAGAATGGGGTATCAACTATGAAGCAAAATTTATGGGTTGTAAGCGTACCAAAGCTATGGTTGCTGAATCTAAAAAGATAGATAAAGCTAATCAAAAATATTTTAACAAACTCGCTGAAAAATTTGGGAAAGATTGGGAAAAACGCTTTCGATTCGATGTTCAAAAACGTAAACCAGTTTATACCTCTGTAGAAAATCCTGTTTGGAAAGATCCTGTATTAGGAAAACCTTACATGGCTTATTTTGACACTAAAAAAGCTGTAGCAAAAGAATGGGGAATCAACTATGAACCTCTTTTTTTGGGCTGTATGCCTGATAAACCTGGAGTAAAAGAACAAGATGAGGAAGCGCAAGCTAGTAATAAACAATATTTAGCTGACCTTGACGAGCATTTTGGGAAAGGTTGGAAAGAGCTTTTAGAAGCAGAAGTACAAGCTAGACTAAAAGTCAACACTGATAAATAAATTATACAAAAGAACTATCATATGAAATTTTTATGCTTAGCAATTTTCAGCCTCCTCTCTTTAAATATCTCTGCTCAAAATGTATGGATAGAATACTGTAGTGTTATGGCAGATTATGAAGATAATTATTATGAAGACAGGATAGCTGTAGCCAAAGAATGGGGCATTAACTACAAAGTTGAAACAATAGGCTGTGAGCCTAATGAAAAAAGACATGAACGCCAAAAAAGAGGAACTGAAAAATATTTCAAAACTTTAGCAGAAAAATTTGGTAAAGATTGGCGTAAACGATTTGACTTTGATGTACTAAAACGTAAACCTATTTTTACAAGTACTCAAGATTCAGTTTGGGTAAATCTTATCACAGGTCAACCTAATGTGACTTATATCGATACAAAAAAAGAAGTAGCAAAAAAATGGGGCATTAACTATCAACCCATTTTTGTAGATAGTATGTTAAATGAATCTGAAGTAAAGGAACTACTCAACAGAGTAGAAGAAACTAACAAACATTACCTAGATGATATAGAAATGCATTTTGGAGATGATTGGCAAGAAAAATTTGAGGCTGAAGTACAAGCAAGATTAAAAGAAAATCAAGAAACTAATCATAAAAAATAAATTCCTAGACAACATAAAAAAGTGGAAGAATTAAATTGACTTAATTCTTCCGCTTTTTTTTAGACTAAATGTTTTAAGACAATCACTTCCTTTTTAGTCAGTTTTCGGCTACGTCCAACAGGAAGTGTTTTTTTGTTGAGCATTGCATAACGCACTCTATCCAACTTGACAACAGTATACCCCAAATGTGCAAAAATACGACGTACAATACGATTGCGTCCTATATGTAGCTCTATTCCAACCACATTTTTTTCTCGCCCTTCTACATATTCCACAGCATCTACAGGAGCTGGACCATCTTCTAGTTCGAGTGTATCTCTTATTTTTTGAAGATCACTGTCTGTCATTGGTTTATCTAAAGTAGCTTTATAAACCTTCTCTACTTCGTGGCTAGGGTGAGATAGTTTTTGTGCCAATTGCCCATCATTAGTCAACAGCAATAGACCTGTAGTATTTCTATCTAACCGCCCTACAGGATAAACTCTTTCTTTGGTGATATGCCCAATAAAATCCATAACGGTACGACGATCGCGCTCATCCTTCACAGAAGTGATCACATTTTTAGGCTTATTGAGTAAGATATAAATCATCTCCCCCACAGGTGTCACTCGCTTGCCCTCAAAAGTAACAATCTCTCCAGGTTGCACCTTATAGCCCATTTCATAAACCACCTCATCATTTACCTTTACCTTACCAGCTTTGATGTGTTCGTCTGCTTTTCGACGAGAACAAATACCACAATGCGCAACATACTTATTCAAGCGCATTTCCTCAGTTATCTCTACAATAGGCTTAGGTTTGGGCTTGGCAACATTTTCCTTAGCTTTATTTTTTGCTCTTAGCTTAGCTTTTGACATAGTTCCCCACTCTGGCCCTGACTTAGATTTAGACCCTTTTTGGTTATCCTTCTTGAAAGGTTTCTTTTTGCCTGGTCTTCTATCTCGATTTTTCATTAGTCTCTATTGCTTGTTTTAGTCTATTTAGCAATTTTTTCATGCTTTTTTCGACAGTGGCATAAGTGGGTGGATCTGTAGCTACATACAACCACACGATGGCTATTTTTTTATCTTTTTGCTCCAAATACTGACACAGTTCACCTTTTTGGAGTCTATAAGCCTCTATTATTTTTCTACGAATACGATTGCGCTCTACCGCTCGTTTAAACTTTCGTTTGGGCACACTAAAGGCTGCCTGTGTCACCGTTTCCATATCTTCTTCTACCTCTATCCAAAACACCCGTAAAGGGTAGGCACCGATTGTTTGTTTTTGTTTAAACAATTGGCCTATCCGCTTACGACTTTTGAGTCGCTCTGTTTTTGGAAAGGGGTATAAAGACATTATTATATGGTATAAAATGTTAGTGAAGCACCCTTGGGGTACAAACACAAAAATTCGTTTAACTACGCTTGGTAGTCAAACGAATTATTTATTCGATTAGACCTCTGTTATGAGAGGGTGCTTATTTTAGAGCAGAAGCGCGCATTTCGTCAGAAACAGTTAGTTTATGACGACCTTTAGCACGACGACGAGCTAAAACCTTACGACCGTTCTTAGAAGCCATACGCTCACGAAATCCATGTTTGTTTTTACGTTTACGCTTTGAAGGTTGGAATGTACGTTTCATGACAATCTATTTTTTTATATACTTATTTTCTAATAATATTAATTCTCTAGGTTTATTGGATTGGTTTAAATAGTCTTAAAAGATATGAAATCCGACCCCAATAAACTTACGCGGGTACAAAGGTAAGGATTTTTAGTCATTTTGCAAAATTCATTCAAATAAAAACTTCATTGATTGATTTTTTGATGCAAAACTCTTTTCGAGCATATAAGTATTCAACGCTTGATTTCTACAATGTTTGGATATCTAAAAGCCAACGATCAGCAACTTGCTTGGTATAAACAATTACTTTTTTGCCTCTAAGTCCTACCTCTTTTTCTGTCAAGTTTTTTTGAAGAAACGTCTCTTTTCCTGTATCTGTATTTAAATAGATAAAAGTTTCTTCCTCTCCAAATTCAGCAGGTTCATCACAATCAAATAGGCCTATGTACGGTTTCAAACCTTCTTTTTGAGTAACTGTTTCATCTGTAAACAGTTCATAACTATCAACTACCTCTTCTAATTCAGAAGAATAAGTTATTTTCACCTTTTTACCTATCATTTCCAAATATTTGGAATCTACAATTCCATCAACACCTTCCCCCTCATAATAAACAGGAATAGCAGAAAGTTTTGCGGGATCTGTAATGAGCGAAAAAACACCCGAAAAATGAGGCTCAGCAGGATCAACACTAAATAAAACACCTTCTCTTTCTATTTTTTTTCCTGCTAGATCTGTTAGTTCATAGTTCAAATCCTCCCATGATATTGCTGAGACATCTAATACATCTTTTGTTTTTTAAAGGTTCGGCTTCAACCTTAACCTCATTGGTTTCAATATTTTCTGTTGCTGAAGTTGAAGGGCTATCAGAACAAGAAAAAAGTCCTAACGCCATAATCCAAAAAATATATTTTGTACTCATAATATTTTATTTTTTTTCATTCGACATTAAACCAATAATACAAAATTACTATTCGCCTTTTTGTACAACCTTTATAGCTTCTGATTCACTAAGTCCATCTAAGACTTCTATATTGATTCCATCAGATAATCCCACCTTCACCATACGCTGTTCAAACTGCTGGTTACCAGTAGATATCTCCACATAAGGCTGTTCATCTTTAGTAAACTGTAAATCACGCTCTTGAATAGCTAAGACTTGTTCTTTTTGGGCTAAAATAATATCTCCATTTGCACTATAACCTGCTCTCAAAAAAGTCCCACCTTTAGGTTTTACGGCTGCTTTGATCTTGAATTTAACACTTCCTGATTCAGTTATACCTTTAGGTGCTATATATTCCAAAATCGCTTCAAATTTTTCATTTTCTAATGCTCCTACTGTCAATTCCAGTGTCAAACCTTCTCGCAGTTTCCCCACATCAGATTCATCTACCAAGCCTTCAAAAATCAGTTTTTGCATATCAGCAATCTCTGCTATAGTTGTTCCTTCATTAAAATTATTGCGTTCAATCACAGAGGTTCCAACTTCTACAGGCACATCCAATACCATCCCATCTACAGTAGCTTTTACCACATTAGATACCTGCCCAGATTTATTGGCAACTCCTTTTTGCAAAAGTTGCAAATTACTAATCCCAGCATCTAGTTCTTGGTGACGAATATCTACCGCAGCTTGAAATTCATTGAGGTTGCTAACCGAAGCTAGATCAGCTGTATTCAAGTCATTTTGAGCAATAGTTAGTTCTCTTTGGTATTTCTCATACTCTTGTTCTGGGATCACTCCATCATTAAACAATTTTCGATAGCGAGCCTCTTCCCGCACTGCTGTTTCGTAACGAACTCTAGCTTGTTCTTTATCGTATTTATTATCAAATATCTTTTTTTGCTGTTCTAGCTGTCGTTTTGCATCCTCATAGCGTAGTTTAGCCAGATCTACATTTGATTTGGCACTATTAAGCGCAGTTGGGCTTGGTACCAACTTAATACGAGCAATAGGATCTCCTTTCTTTACAGTATTGCCTGGCTCTACAAATAGCTCATCAATAATACCTGATACTTGCGATTTGATTAAGACTTCTTTTCTAGGCTTGATAGAGCCTGTAGCTACTGCCTTTTTTACAATATCAGTTCGAAAGGGCTTGGTTGTTTCATAAACTACTTCGCTAGTAGTACTATTGCTATAGAAATAGTTGAATAACCAAAAAGAGAGTATAACAAAGAGGGTAAGGAATACCCCTAATAAGATTTTTTTCATAAGCCATCCAAGTTCAATAAATTTAGTTGTTCATCCTTAGTATTAATGAGAACAGGCTATGTTTCAGTTCCAATGTAGGAGAATTCTTTATGCTATCCAACTGTTTTTTAGTTTAAGAGTATGTTTGGATTTTTATTTTGTAGGCGAAAAAATGAGATTTTAGACTCAATTGAGGCAATTTTAAGTTTAATAGCAGGGCTATTGGACGAAAAATTAACATGAACGTAGTGGCTGCTTGGTTCAGTGAACCAAAGGAATAGGCAACTATGGTGAAAAGATCTTTTTTGTAGCCCAAATAGAAAAGTCCAAACATGCTCTAAGTAACATGTCTTCCTTAGAATAAAGATTAAAAGCTAAAAAAAGCTTATCTTATAATTGGCTTAATTTTTTATTGAGTTTTAATCAATAGTCAAATGGCTAAAAGATTCCTTAACTATCAAGTATTCACAAAAGCTATGAAAATATTTATCATCCTTACTGCTCTATTTGTCTCTAATTTAGGGAACGCTCAAAAATACAGTTTTCCTAAAGAAGTTAATTTTTATGGCGACTTGCAAGCTGATAACTTTGAAGGCTCTAATTTTGGTTTACATGACTCCTTTTTCCCTATTGGATGGTCTTCTGATGGAAAGTTTGCATATATCAAAGAAACGGCTAATGAAGCTGGAATGTATTTTATTGGCCTTTATATACAAAATGTAATCACAGATAAAATTATCGCCAAAAAGGTGTATCCGATCGAAGAAGATGGAGCAGATGACATCCAATCTTTAGGCATTTGGGAAAAACATTATTCCACATTTGAACGCTTATTAAGCAAACATAATATTAGCAGTAAACACTCCCCTCAATTAATAAAAAAGAAAACTTTTGAGATTGCTGACATCAAGTATGCTGTTAAGCTAGAGTCCAAACGTGACAAATTGGACGGTATGAACTATTTTGGAGCCATAACCCATGCTAAAATCTATTTAACGTCTAAAAAACTAGGCACTAAAAGAGTTTATTCCTACAAAGAGATAGAGCTTCCTAATATGCTAGATATAAATATTGTAGGTTATTTTAAATCTCCTTGGGAAAACAGAATAATTATTGTTTCAGAAGAAGTAGGACGTGGCTATGAAGGGCCTCCACATGTTCATGGATTTATCTTAACAGGCGCTCACCTTTTAGATGGTTTCAAGTAAAAAAGCAGTAGCAAGCCTCCAATAACTTATTGAAGTTAATCGTTAAAAGTATGTTGCGAGCCTCCTCTGCTACTCCTTAGCTAACTTAGCTTTCAACCAAATATTAGGAAAGTTAGGAGAAGAACTAGGTTGTCTTGGCATACCTGCACCACTCCCTTGCCTTCCAGGCAACTGAGATCTGCCCATACCTCCGCCCAACATAGGGTTATTCATATTATTGCTGGTAATAGGATTATTGTTATTGGTATCGTCAAATAGACCAGGATCGTTATCTGCAGATTCTTCAGGAGTATTTACCTTCACTCCTATACTTAGCTCTTCATCGAAGTTAGGAATGCGTTTATAAATTTGTTTGAATGGTATTTTATATTCCATTGTCAACACTCCCAACTCATCAAAATTAGCACCTACTTTCATACTCTTAGAGGCTAGATTAGATATTTTGAGTCGATCTTCTACAAAACCTATCAATTCAAACTCTTGAGCAAGCTCCGAATAAGCATTTTCCATACCCTTTTGCCCACCTTTGTTCAATGCATTGCCTAGATGATCCATTTGAGTTTGAGTAAGTGGCAAAGGAAATCCTATTCCAATTGTATTACGTTTTTTAGCCATAGTATCTATCCAAACTGTCATTCCTAGTTGATAAACCATTGCTTGTATTCTTTTGTCTGGCACACGCACCGCTACATACAAATACTCCTTATCGTTGGCTACTGCACAAAGCAAGTTCGTTTGCTTAGATACTTGATGTAAGGTTTTTTCCCATTCTGTCAATTTACCATCCATTTTTACAGCAGATTGTGTCCATTTACTGTTGTACAATGGCGTTTTCCCGCAACTTACTATGCTTAGCAAACTTATTAGACCTAGTAGATATTTCAACATCATTTTATTTTAATAGTATACTCTTATTTTATAATTTTTATTCCTACCTAAACAAAGGTTTTATCAAACGACAAACACCTCTTTGTTTTTTCAAAATACCTTTTACATGTTTTTTTCGATCTTCAGGCACCTCTTCTACTTCTTCCCCAGTCAATATCTGTATAGCATCTTTTAGGTTCTGATCCATATAACTTTTATGCTCCTGAGCTATCCCTATATGTTTTACCACTACATTCACTTCGCTAGTGTGCGTTTGTGACATTTTATTAATATTATAACTTCCTATTATTGACAACTTATTATCAATAATCATACATTTAGCATGGAGCAATTTAGGCCCTTGATATTCCCATAGTTCCAATCCCAAATCTAATACCTTTTTTCGCATATTGAGATAAAGTCCATGCATCAAAGATTCATCATTGGTTTTGCAAGAGTTGGTCATCACCCGAATCTTAACACCTCGCTTAATTGCTCGATCAAAAGCAGCTAACCACTTCTTTGTTGGTGCAAAATACGGATTTTCTATATAAATAACATCCCTAGCTTGATCTATTAATTCGATATAATTTAGAGTATGGCTTAGGCTCTTGTACACATCATCCTTATAGGTATCGTGCATAAATCGAACACTGTCTACCTTTTGGGCTTCTAGTATAGTACCTAGACTGTCTTTTACCAGTTCTAAGTGATTTGTAATCTTAATGGTTGCATCCACTCTAAGGCTATCAAAATGTTGAATTTGGTTGGTAGTTAATGCTACCTTTTTTCGATAGGTTACTATACTCAACTGATTCCAATATACATCAAAATAAGCCATAGCCGCTGCCGCTGCAGAAGGACTGTGCACCAATGCCTCTCTATCCAAAAAACAGCTAAAAGCCTTCTCCTTCATTCCAAAATAATACTCACGCATATTTCGTCCACCTACGATTATAGATTCCCCATCTACTACCATAAATTTATCATGCATGCGTTGCAAATGCGATCGAACTCCTAAAAACTTCTGTTCGTTGTAGATTTTGACATGCACTCCTCGCTCTGCGAGGTAAGTCAGCAATCCATTATCAATATCTCCACTAGCATAAGCATCCAAAACTAACTGTACTTTTGCCCCTCGCTCAGCAGCCTTAATCAATCGATTGAATAGCTCCAAGCCAACAGCATCTGCACTCCATCCAAAATAAGCCATCAAAATTTCCTCTTGCGCAGAGTCGATCAAAGCCAAACGACAAAGTAATGCTTCTTGTTCATTATTAAGTATCCTAAAGTTGTCTGCTTTGGCAGTATAGTTACAAACAATAAATAGTAAAATGTAAATAAATTTCATAGGCTATATTATCAATCACTTGTAAAAAGTCAACAAACTATAGATCAATATAGAAAACCCTTTTATCAAAATTTGATAAAAGGGTTTTCTATATTTTTAATAACTCTTTATATTCTATTAATATGCAGGGCATCGAATATTTAAGAAGCTATAATTTATTCCAATTCCGATATTCATATAAGAGTCTTTAGAATGTGTATCTCCTCGTTGGCGGCCTTCTTGACCAATACGCTCTCCTACTTCGGGTGAACGATCAGATAAGCTTGCTGCAACACCAGACAAAGAGCCTCTATAACCTTCTATCAATCGAATATTAGCATAAGTCCCACTAACATCATCTAGATAATCTGTAAACAAGAATCGAGTAGAAACTTCTATTTGTATAGTCACTCTTCTAGTTACATCAATCTTGAAGCCTCCTCCAAGAAATATCCCTGGCTGAATCAATGCATATTCCTGTCCTGGTGCTTGCCCCTCTGTACCTAAAGGTTGCAAAGGATACCAACCACCATCTTTGTATTTTGCTTTAGGATTAAAATGAAAGACCGTGAATCCGGCTGCCAAATAAGGTGTAAATCCTGATTTTTTCATTGTAAAATGATAGGGCAAAAAATTGAATTCTAACAACACAGAGCCTTCGAATATATTAGACTGAAAACTTAAGTTTCGTGCTTTACGAAAAGCATTAGAAGAACGATGATCACTAGCACCTATATTAGTAATCATAAGACCTCCACGAATAGCTAAACGCCTATCAATATTTCTGCGGACAAAAAAGCCACCAGCAGGGCCTGGTCGTTGAAATGTAAATGTGGGAGCAATATCTCCATTATAAAACGAAATACCTCCCCAACCTCCAATTTCCCAATACTGGGCTTGGCTAGAGGTTAATCCTAGGCTACAGATACATACAAGTGTTACTACAAAATTTCTCACAACTCATTATTTTTAATAGTTCATACTTTTTAGAATGTTGATCAATATTCTAAAACTGACTTAACAAAAGACTAAAAACCAATCTTTTACTAAATCATTAAACTAGTGTTTTTGGGATTTCAAAAGGAACTACAATCATTGTTTAATTGCTCTTAGGGGCTAATTTGACCCAAAAGTACAGCAAAAATCTTACCTATTCAATAGGTTTTCAATTCTTTATTCTAAATAACTGATGTGTAGAGTTTGATTCGTTAATGGTTGTATTTTGGTATGCTTATAAAAACAGGTCTTATAGAAGAACGTTCTTAAATAGGCTTTTGTTGTTTTCTCGCTTATTTTAATTCAGTTTTGCAATAGTTCTAAAGACTCTTTCCCAATTGGTTTTCTGTTGTTTACCTAAACGTATCATGATTAGGTTTTGGTTGGGGTTTATATAGATATATTGTCCCAAAAAGCCAATAGCCGCATAGCTTTCTTTATCGACCTTCCACCATTGATACTTGTACCCCCCTCCATTAAACTTAGAGGATTCTACTACCCAACGCTCTGGAATAATCTGCTTTCCATTCCAATCTCCCCTATTAAGATACAAGCGCCCAAACTTAGCAAAATCTCGGGCAGTTGCATTCAAACAACAAAAAGCTTTAGCTAATTTCTGTTTTCGGCTATCTATACTCCAAGAAGCAGGCGTTTCCATTCCGAGGGGCTTCCAGATCTTTTCTTCCAAATAATCTACCAAGTTTTGGCCAGTAGCTTCTTCCACAGCCCAACCTAATAATTGGGTATTGACACTAATGTACTCAAAGGTTTTTCCAGGAGCTTCCTTGGCTTTGAGTTGTTTGGTAAACTTGCGCAAGTTGGTACCATAATAAAACTTAGCTACATGCCCAAAAGGGTTAAAATACTCTTCCTTAAAATCGAGACCTGAGCGCATATTTAATAAATGTTCGATAGTGATCTTTCCAAAAGGATCGCTAGGCAGTTCTGGGATATATTTTGTTATAAAATCTTGTATACTATCTATATGCCCCTCTGCTATTGCTATACCCACCAAAGCAGAAACCACTGATTTTGCAGCCGAAAAAGAAGGCACCAAAGCAGCTGTATCCCTTCCATACAAATACTTTTCGTACAAAATACTATCATTCCGAATAACCAAAAAAGCTACAGTCTTCGTGTTTTTCAAGAATTGCTCTAAAGATGGGTGTGATGTACTGTCTTTTTTAGATGTAAATGTTGGTTTCACGAATACATTTCCATCTGTTTCTTGAAACTTGAAGGTTTTGCTCTCATCTATTTCTAAATCTATTTTTGCAAACTTTTTATGATCTCGAATATCTGCAAAATTCCATATAATAAAACGCCCTGCATGACAGCCTGTAATCATTAGAACTAGGATAATACCTATACTATATTTGTTTATACTATATAATTGCCTTTTCATTATAGTTTAGTTTTAATAATAGTCCGTGCATTTTTAACTTTATCAAGCGAAAGTAGTAGTAAAGTTTTCTAGCTAATTGATGTCTCCCTATCTATAAAGTAATAAAAAAGCACCCATACTTTATAAATATGGATGCTCTCATACAAGAAATTCTGATTTTCTACAATGGAATCTTATTAAGATTTTGAAGCTCAGTAAATGCTGTGTAATATTGCATACCACCTCCTATACTATTAAATTTATCCGATAACTCAATTGAGTTAACAAATTTATTAACACCTTCATCATTAAAGCTACTATCACTGTTATCTAACAGATCTTTTTTGCAAAGCAAAAGAATAGCCTCTGCCTTTTTCTTTATATTATCATCTACTACTTTCACAACTTTCGCATCTGGATTAATAAGCGTTTCGATATGCTCAGCCACTGTTTTTGTATTGGCTAATGAACTCTTCTTAAGTTCAGAAATAAAGCTTTGGGTATCTGATACTTTCATCCCATTATCTATCAAAGAGATCAAGTTTTGCATAAATTCACCTTTACCTTTCAGTGTCTTATCTTTCATTTGAGCTGCAACAATGGCAATAGTACGAGGCGGAGCCTGCCAAATAGTATTTTCTTCCTTTAAATCTTTTGCCTTATCCAAATCTTTGGCTTTACTACTCTCACCTTTCTTGTAACCCTCTTCTATTGAAGAGAAGTCTCCTTTCAATAAATTCGTAAAGAAATCGCCTTTAGGGAAATGCCCATTAGCCTTTTGTGCAGCGCTTTGCATAGCCCCAAAAAAGTCCTTTGCTTTTTCATCTTTAAATATTCGCTCAACGACTTCTTTGTTGTATGTAATAGATTTCAAGGTATCTATATATAGATTATATTCCAATTTATACGTAGTTGAAGCATCTACTGTTAAATCATTGATACTTTTTTCTATATCTTTAAACTTACTATCAATGGCAGGAATTAATTCGCCCATTTTTGTAACCAAGTCTCTGACTTCATTAAGGTATTCGTTTGCCTTATCACCTCCTGCTTTTATAGCATTATTTTCATAGTTTTGTACATCTTCCATCAAATCATAACAAGCTCTTAATACTGTAGAAGCTGCTAATAGTTTCCCTAAGAATGGAGACAACATTTTAGAGTACATTTCAAAATTATCAGTATCTGCTAACTTAAGGTTTTGAAAATCTTTAATGCTCCCAGATGGCTGTCTTAATGGAGCCGAAGCATAATTTATAGCAGAGGTCATTCCAGATTTCGCAATAGCTCCCGTATATCCTTTTATAATTGCTACAGGTGTAGCTATTTGTTTCTTAAACTCTTCAGTAGCAGAAGCTAATAGTGCCGCAGCATTTTCATCGTCTGGAAAAAATTTGACACAAGTTTCAAAAGCCTTCATTATTTTACCAGACTTTAGGACTTTCTCCAATACTTTTGTAGCATAACCTTCTATTATTTTACCAATAAAAGCTCCTCCCACTACAGTTAATAGACCTGTAAAAATTAAGTCGTACCAGAACTTAGCATTTTCGTCTTCTGCTACTTCAACATTCGCTATTTGTCTTAAAATATTAAGGTTTATATCAGCTCTTTTCTTTGCATCTACATAATATAATGTTGTTTTATTTAGCTTGCTCTCAATCTGAAATTTATAATCAACTAAATCTGCCAGTTGCGATGTTATTTTTTGGAAAATTGCATTATAACCAGATAAGCGTTCTAATTTTTCAACCTTCTTAGCTTGTTCTTTTTGCAACTCCTCTAACTCATTTAATTTCGCCGCATTCTTAGCAATATTTTGAGAATTTCGAGCAATCACACCATCTTGTACAGCATCAGTAGTTGTTCCATATTGCGAACGAATCTTACCAATTACTGTATTAATAGCCTGTGCTGAAGGTAAAAAGCCTTTCCACTTTTCTTCTGCCAAAAATGGTACTATTTCTGTTGCTTGCTTGAGAATATTTGACGCCTCTATCCCATTGATCATATTCTCCCATGGAGTTGCCCATGTAGCTCTAAACTCTTCATGATTAGCCTTTTTACGTTCATATTTAAATACTGGAAGTACTGGAATCAGAGCTGACATAGCTGGATCATCCAACTCATTTACTAATTCTACTTTGAACGTAGGCCCATCAAAATCACAGCTATGATAGTTAGTAATTAATACTTCGATATCATCATTAAGGGCTTTGCTTGCTGCCTTTTTCCAATCTGCAAATTCAAGATTGAAACGATTAAAAGCTTCTTTAGAAACCTCATCTGTTATGGCACTTTCAAAATTTTTCTTAGTAATAGTAGAATTTACAACTTCACTTAGTTTGTCTTCTGCCGACAATGCAAAAAAGTCTAAATCTTCAATAGTTGTTTTTACATACTTCACTACATTATTCCCAAATAGATTCTTTCCTAAATCAAATCGGGTGTCATAAGTGTAATCATTAAATTGAATATTTAAAAAGCTAGGTAAAACCACATTTCCTGCTACAAACTTGTAATGATAATGACTATCCACAAGACTTGTTAAATCATCTAACATTAACAAAACTTGCTTTTTCCACAGGCTGAAGCCTTCATATTCAGTCTGGTAGAATTTATATTTTTCATCAATTGTTTCTTTTATTGCAGTATAATTAGGAACTGCAAAGTCATCATTTTTATACTTTCCTGAATTTTTGAAGAAATTCTGTACTAGAGGAAACTTAATACGTTTGCGTACAGCCGCAAGATTTTCAGTTGAGTTCAGTGCCTTTTCTAACTTTTCAGAAATATTACTAAGTGGCTGGTCAATAGCGTCTTTTAAGACAGTAACAACTTCCTTATGTGTTCCACCTTTAGATTTTAGTGCATCAAATGCTTTTATTACTGCATCTTTAGACATACCAAATATATTGAGATCTGCACTTGCCATAGCTGTTTGTATACCAGCAGCAACATTTACATTAGTCGTGTCAGCTAGAATTCTTGCAGGTAAATAGAACTCGCTAATTTTAGAGGTTGTGTTATCTAACTTAATTGCAGCTTTGTTTTCTAAAATTCGCTTACAATAACTTCTTAATTGACTTAACCCTTTGTCATTTGTAAATATGGTATGGTTATCTTTTTCTCCTACAATTTCAATCTGAGTCTGTTGTGCCGCTTTTTTAGTTAAAACAATTAAACTGTTTATATATTTATCACTTAATACATCTTTTTTATTAGTCTCTTCCTTTTTCTCCTTATACAACTCAAGTAGTTTAATAAGTCTTCTACATTGCTTAAGCTTTTCTTTTAACTCCTTTGGGTCCATTTTTAATGATTTTCTAGTATTATTAAATAGCCTTTTGTCGTAAAACACAAAGATATGGTTTTTATGCTAAAAAAATAGCCAAAAATATATTTAAAAGCTATGAGTTTATGAATGATAGCTCTAAAACAATGAATGGCAGCTTTGAGCTAATGAGCTACAAAACGGATAAAAATTAGTGTCTCAATCCCTTTGACAATTCTTTTTCAAACAACTTCATTTGTATGTTTATCATATTCTTTTCCTTCCCAGCCAAATCTCTATTCCCACCGTTTGTAGTATAAGTATTTTGGATTGCTCTGTTACTCATTTTTTTTGATCACGTAATACTCGATTATAATTACAATTATAATCCAAAAGCAAGGAAGTTACCTAATCCATTTTCCGAATGACCATTTCGTTTTCCGAATGAGCTTACCAATTAGATGAGATAAAAAAAAGCATTACCACCTAAGTAGCAATGCTTTTAAATATATCGTTTAGAATATTATTCTAATACTATTCAGCTCCTTCTTCCACAGCTTTTTGCTCTGGCTTCATTTGAGGGAAGAACAACACCTCTTGGATAGAACTATTATCCGTCATCATCATTACTAGACGGTCAATACCAATACCCAAACCAGAGGTTGGAGGCATTCCGTATTCTAGCGCACGAAGGAAATCTTCATCAATCACCATTGCCTCATCGTCACCTCTGTCAGCCAAAGCCAACTGGTCAACAAAGCGTCCTCGCTGATCGATAGGATCATTAAGCTCTGTATAGGCGTTGGCAATCTCTTTGCCCATAATAAACAACTCAAAACGCTCTACCAAACCTTCTTTCGTACGATGTTTTTTAGCCAACGGAGTCATCTCGATTGGATAGTCCGTAATATATGTTGGTTGAATCAAGTTGTGCTCCACTTTCTCCCCAAAGATTTCATCCACCAATTTACCCTTACCCATAGAAGGATCTACTTCTATGTGCAACTCTTTACAAACATGGCGCAAACCAGCCTCATCCATTTCTGAAACGTCTATTCCTGTATATTCCTTGATAGAATCATACATAGATAGTTTTCTATAAGGCCCTTTAAAATCAACCTCATGCTCTCCTATCTGAATAGCTGTTTTGCCATTGTGTAGCGTTTTTGTTATGGTTTCCAATAAGTCTTCTACCATTTTCATCATCCAAATGTAGTCTTTGTAAGCTACATAGATTTCCATTGCCGTAAACTCAGGATTGTGCGTTGCATCCATCCCTTCATTACGGAACATTTTGCCAATCTCATAAACACCTTCAAAACCACCTACAATCAAGCGCTTTAGGTACAACTCATTAGCAATACGCAAAGTCAAAGGCATATCCAAGCTATTGTGATGTGTCTCAAACGGACGAGCAGCAGCACCACCATGCACAGTTTGCAAAATAGGTGTTTCTACCTCTAACCAACCTTTTGCATCAAAAAACTGACGCATTGTTGACATCAATTTAGAACGCATCATGAACACTCTTCTAACCTCTGGATTCACAGTCAAATCTACATAACGCTGACGATAACGCAACTCTGGATTAGTAAATCCGTCAAACACATTCCCATCTTCATCTCTTTTCACAACAGGCAATGGACGCAATGATTTACTCAAAAAGGTAAACTCGCTAACACGTACAGAGATTTCTCCCATTTTTGTCTTAAAAATAGTTCCTTTCACACCTACATAGTCCCCTAAGTCTAATAACTTCTTGACAGCAAGGTTATAAAAGTCTTTGTTCTCATCAGGACACAATGCATCTCTTTTGATAAACAACTGAATACGCTCTGTAGAGTCTTGGATTTCTGCAAACAATACAGCCCCTTTTCCTCTTTTAGCCATTAGGCGACCTGCCATTGACACTTCTCCTATTGCTTCAGGATTTTCATCATCAAAATTCTGTTTTATGTCTGTAGCATAGTGGGTTACTTCAAATTTTTCGGCAGGATATGGGTTGATTTTCAAGTTCAACAATCCTTTCAAATTTTCGAGTCTCGCAACATCTTGGTCGTTCAGCTTTCGCTCACCAAGTTGACTAGCAGCTATGATGCTATCAATATTTTGAAGCATATCTGCTATTTCTTGTTCACTAAATGCCATTACATTTACAGAATTAAAATGGTTTATAAAATAAATTTGTTCATACACTAATGCATACTATTTTAGTAGAAAATGCATCTAACCTATGAAACTATCAAATGAATTGTTCTTAACTAAAACTTTGCAAATATAGTTCTTTTTTGTAGAAAAAAAGGCAAGTTCTATTTAGATTACTTTTACTATATATATTCCGATTTTCACAAACTCTAATCTTCCATGAAAAACATAATTCTACTTAGTGTATTTTTGCTATTATTAGGTAATCTAATCGCTCAAAATAGTAGTCCATTTCAAAATGCAGCTGATAAAGCAGCTCAACTTAGCGAACTTTTTGGTGGGCAGTGGAATAGCACCAATAAAGAGGTTATTTGGTCGTCCAAAGATTTAATAACAGATAGACCTTGTGCAACAAAACCAATAAGAAATCTTCAGTATAGGACTGCTACTATGGAGTATATCATTATTATTTTTAAAACAACAACAAGCTCTATACATTCTTTTGCTAGCATAGCTCGATATGCCCGACCATTAGGTAGCAACCAAAACAGTTGGTATCTAGATACTTTTAATAAATTCATGGAAGTAAACACAAATGAAGGTGGCCCTATAATCTATGATGATCGTACCACCTTTCCTAATTATTCCATTTTAAAAATAGATGATTTTCACTATGTCCAATCTTCCAATACACATTCCATTAGAGAAAGTGATTCAGAAATCGTAAGGCTGTTTCTTCGCAATTTTAATGGTTTTAGTTCTCGTTTTGAATATATGGCTGAGGATAGAACAGAAAGGCTAAATGTTCAAAATGAATTTGAAGTTTTAGTGCTCAACCAAAATCTATCTATTGACCATAGTACTCCCAAAGTAATGCTCACAAGTACTTCAGGGGAAGAAGTTTTTGACGAATCTAACCAAAAAACAACCTTTGAACCTAGCAAGAATAAAAAGGTCTATACTATTGATAAATATGGCGATTTCACATTGGTAAAATAAAACATCCTTTAGCACAAAAGCATTTCTTCATATAGATCCCTATCCTATGAAAAACCTAATTTCAAGCTATATTGTGTTGTTCCTTATTAATAGTTTAGTAGCTCAAACTATTAGTCCTTTTAAGAATAACGAAGAAAAACAGGCAAGCTTCAACTATCTATTTCAAGGTCAATGGGATTTAGGATCTGAAGAGATCATTTGGACACCTAATGAGTCTGACCTTACTAAGATCAAAGCCTCTGTTGATGGCAAGTGCTATACTAAGCCAGAAGCCTACCTTAATTACGAAACGGCTACTACTAAATATATTGTTATTGTTTTTGCTACTTATCGTAAGGATGAAAATGGCCGTATAGAAACCTACCATGCTGCTATGCCTTTTATTAGTATGGCTCGCTATGCTTATAAAGTGGATAATGAAAACAGTGGTTGGTATTTAGAAACTTTAAATAAGTTTATAAATTATTCTGGTACTTGGGGTAAAGCCCCCAAATACGACATACTCAAAATTGGTGATTTTCATTATGTTCGATCTACCCTTATCCTAAATCTTACAGCATGTGGTGATGGAAAAGACATTGAACTTTTCTTCCGTAATTTTAGTGGTTTTAAATCTTCTTTGGCATATATAGCTTCGCAAAATTGCCATATCTATGGTTACAGTGATGAAATTAGAACTGCTATGGAGCAAGTTCAAACAGATCTCTTTATTAATCATTCTGGTCCTCAGATAACATTATCAACAAAAGAAAAAATGATGGGCCATGATGAAGACGCAGATATTTGGACAGAACTTAAAACCTCTGAATACAAGAAAATATATAAAATTGATAAGTATGGTGATTTTGTATTAGTGAAGTAATAGTTATCACAAATAGATTAGCACAAAACCACTTTTTTAATCACCCTTTGTTCTTCCCATTGAAAAGAGATAAAGTAAACACCTTTGGGCAAATCACTCAAATCTAAACTAGTATTAAGAAAGGCTTGCTCTCGTACAGTAGCACCATTTGCACTCAACACCGTTGCTTGTATAGTTTGATTGCCTGTTCCTAAAACATAAATTAGGCCATCGGTAGGATTAGGCACTAGCTGTATAGAAACCTCTTGTAATTTTTCTAACCCAGAGTTAACCGTAAAACTAACCACAATAGTATCACTAGCTGTACAACCATATACATCAGTTGCATTTAGCCAAATTGTATTAGCTCCTACACTAAAGCTTGCGGTATCTACCAAGAGTTGGTCACCAATAGCATTGTTGCTCCATAGATAAGTATCAAATGTTGTATTTATATTCAATACAATGTCCTGATTGAGGTAAAGTGTTGTATCATTTCCTAAATCTATGGTTGGCTCAGAAACTACTGCATGCACAGTTTCTCTAGCTGTATTGCAATCACCTGTAGGATTAAACCCATGATGATAGAATACCTCTCCACTAAAATTTCGGGGAGTGTAGGTCGTTCCAAAAGTATAGGAAATACCAGAGCCACTCAAAATCTGCATTTCATTATTAGCATAAACTAAACCTGTAGACGAAGAAAGGTAAGACAACCTAGAACCACTTGTCTGCATATGCAAATAAACAGCTAATGTATCGTTGGTACTAAGTGCAATATCAGGTAAATCCAATATTTCAAAATCTCCGACAGCATTTACCTGAACAGTTACAGTCCCCCAAGCAGTCCAAGCAGCACTATTGTTTTCATTACCAACATAGCTTCCTGTTTTGTAATAAGCTACCACATTTTGAGTGCCAGTTGTATTAAATTTGGTGCTAAGACTATCTACCATAATGTTATCTAAAGCTACAATGTCAAACATAAATCCATTCCAGTTGGTAGTAGTAGTTTCGGAAGTAAACAACGACTCGTCAAAGTACAAATTCCCACGCACAGCTTCTGGATAATACATTTGGTTAGAGGTGATATTACTCAGCCCAAAACTGTTTCCGTAGCCAACAATATTACCAGCTAAAGGTGCATCATACCAAAGAATAGTAAAGGTTATGTAAGTAATTATAGTAGATGATAAATTGTTCTTTTTTATGGTTCTCTGACAGTTTTTGCCAAAAAGGGAAAAAAAGTTAAGTTGGTCTAAAAATAAAAATGGCATTAGACTTAGAAATTTACACAGGGATTCTGAATATACCTAATTTGAAAGTTGAAAAAGTAGAG
>JAAEPD010000200.1 GCA_024222455.1 Aureispira sp. | reverse complement strand
CACTTTAGAAGAGTTGTCATAGACTATGAACATTGTTCTAAAAGTGCTGTTGCCTTTTTACTTTTAGCTAATATTTCGATGACTCTTTCCTCTCTTAAAACTTAAGCAAAATGAAATCCCCAACACACTCTAAACAAAAGAACAACATTGTAATAGTTGCTCGACGGCTAGAAAAACTAAAGGAAATACAAGCGCAAGTAGAAGCTAAAGGTAGTACTTGCCTAAGCATAGTGGCTGATGCCTTAGATGCTTCTAGAGCAGAGGAAGTAGTGACAGAGGTTGTAACTGCTTTTGGTGCTGTTGATATAGGTGTTATGGTGGTTGGGGGTGGTTATCCAACTATTACAGAGGAGCTTAAGGTAGAAGAAGTTTGTTATTATATGGATTATAATTATAATACTTTAATCAACTATTTTGTACCTTTGGTGGCTCAAATGCGTAAGCAAGGAAGTGGTCATATTGCTCATATCAATTCTTTGGCAGGTTTTGTGGTAGCACCATTTATGGCACAATATGGAGGTACTAAGGCTGCTTGCCGAATGTTTATGGATGCAGCCAGAGAAGAACTAAAACAATACAATATAAGTATTACTAGTCTTTGTCCTGGTTTTATAGACACGCCTGCAATGGAAAAGGTAAAGGATAAACCAACTCCATTTATGATGAAAGCAGATTATGCTGCACGAAAAATGATCAAGGCTTTAGAACGCAAGAAGCGGACGTATAAGTTTCCCTTTCCGCTTATGTTTGCAACTACATTAACACAATGGTTGCCCTATCGCCTAAGATCTTTTATTTTTCAGCAGATTCTTAAAAAGAACTAAGAAAAAATGGACCAAGAGAACCCAATTGTGGCTAACCCAAAAGCCAAGAAAAAGAAAAAAACACTTCTCCGTGTAGGGCTCTTAGTATTTATGATGCTAGGGCTTATCGCAGCAGCTAAGTTTACACCACTTGGTGAATACTTTGATGCCGATCGTCTACAGTGGCTATTCCAAAATGCTGGTGTGTGGGGCCTTGTAGCCTTCTTCTTTATATTTTTACTAGGCACTCTGATGAATATACCTGGAGCTGTATTTTTAGTCTTTGCTGTATTTGCCTATGGTTATGTATGGGGCACCTTATTGTCCTATGTTTGTGCATTGGGAGCAGCTATGATCAATTTTTATTTTGCTAGAGCAGTAGGAGGGCAAGCACTTGCTGAGATAGAGAATCCTCGACTAAAGAAGATTATGCAAAAGGTAGAGGATAAACCTATTG
>JAAEPD010000199.1 GCA_024222455.1 Aureispira sp. | reverse complement strand
TTTTTCTAGGTTTAATGAAGGGTTCTTGTTTATCTTGAGCACCTGTAAGGACGACATTTTGCCCATTTCTTCAGGGAGTTGAGTAAGTTGGTTCTCATTAAGTTCTAACTCTTCTAATTGACGTAAATTAAGCGCCTCTTTAGGTAGCTCTTTTAGTTTGTTTCTATTGAGTGTTATTTTTTTGAGTTCCTCATTTTCTTGCAAACTTTTGGTTAGATGTACTATTCTATTCCTATTTAGATTCAAATAGCTCAATTTTTTTATCTGTTGAATACTAGCCGCTAAGCCCTTTATACGATTGTTTTCTAGGTGCAATTCCATCAACTCTGGAGCTGTTCCTAATACCGCAAAAGTATTGTCCCAATCTAATGCACTATTGCCACTAAGATCTAATGCTTCTAGTTTTATGAAACCTCCAGGCTCAAAACTTACTTCAGTCAGATCATTGTCTCTAAGATAGAGAGTGCGAAGGTTGATCAAGCGCATCATTTGCTTAAATGCATAGGGCCAGTTCATTTGTACATTACTGCTTAGATTTAATACCGAAAGTTCTCTAAGTAGATCAAGGGGGTTGGGAAGCCATTGTAGATTATTTTCTTCTAAATTTAGCGTTTTTAAGGCGGTTAGATCTTTTATCTCATCTGAGAGCTCTTCCAATCCATTTTTTGCTAAGTTTAAATTTTGAAGACTAGTTATTTTATTAATATTAGTAGGATAACTAGCTAGTTTGTTTTCGGCGACCCACAATGTTTTTAGTGACAATTGGTCTATTGCAGCCAGTTTTACTAATTCATTATTATTAAGGTTAATGTGCTCCAGTTTTTTGAAGGAGGCTATACTCGAAGGTAATTCTTTTAGCTCATTATCTTTGAGTAGGAGTGTATGTAAGTTTGGCAAAGCAACCAACTGATCAAAAGCAATATCCCAATCAATTCTAGGGTTGCCACTAAGATCTATAATTTCTAGTTTACCTAAAGTCTTTAATTCTTCATTTAGTTCAGTTAAGTTGAGGTACATCAACCTCAATTCTTGAAGATTGCTAAATTTTGATATTTCTTTAGAAAGTTTACTTCCTCCGCTTCCACTAAGGTCTAGCCTATAAACACTAGAAGGCGTTTTTAAGGCTTCTTTTAGGGATGTATATATTTTCTTTTTATGAAGTGCGTCATCTGCATTAAATTGGCTAAATACAATAGTCCAACTAAAGATCAAACAACATGAAATAAGAAGTCTATGCATAATAATAGGGCATGAGATGATATTACAATTAATATTGTTCTCGATCATTAGGGAAATCTTTGGTCTTTACATCATTTATATAACGCTTAGTTGCATTCTGCATTTCATCAAAAAGTTCTAAATAACGACGCAAAAATCTAGGTTTAAAATCTTTAGTAATACCTAACATATCGTGCGTGACCAATACCTGTCCATCTACATGAGGGCCTGCACCTATCCCTATAATCGGAATTTTAGTAGCTTCAGCTACTTTTTTAGCCAGTTCTGCTGGTATTTTTTCTAGTACAATAGCAAAACAACCTAGTTTTTCTAGCAACATAGCATCTTCTATTAGCTTTTGCGCTTCCTCATCTTCTTTCGCACGTACCGTATAGGTTCCAAACTTATAGATAGATTGAGGCATTAGTCCCAAATGGCCCATGACAGGTACACCTGCAGACAGTATGCGACGAATAGATTCCTCTATTTCTGCTCCACCTTCCATTTTTACAGCATGAGCACCAGATTCTTTCATGATACGAATTGCAGAGTCTAATGCACGTTTGGAGTTTCCTTGGTAAGAACCAAAAGGTAAATCTGCTACTACCAAAGCTCTATCTACTGCCCGAACTACAGACTGTGCATGATAAATCATTTGATCCAAAGTAATAGGAAGCGTAGTTTCATGTCCTGCCATTACATTAGATGCAGAATCACCTACCAATAAAATATCAATACCAGCGGCATCTAAGATTCTTGCCATGGAGAAGTCATAAGCAGTAAGCATTGCTATTTTTTCGCCACGATGTTTCATAGCATGTAATACGTGTGTAGTGACTTTTTTTACCTGTTTGTGTACAGACATAATGGTACTGGTTTGGATGATATCTTAAATAGAATATAAACTACTTCTGATTATCATTGTTGTTCATGAAAATGAAATTCTCCTCTAAAATAGAGGACTTTTGGTAAATATCTGAATTAATTATTAATCAGCAAAGCTCTTAAAAAAGTATTTATTGCTCCTTGTCTCTTGTTAAAACTAAAATGTTGCTTAAAATCGACAAATGAATATTCTTAATCTATTCAAAAAATAATACTTTTGCAGAGCAACTTATAAAATTAAAAATAATTCTAATGAGATCAAGAAGTCTTGTAGCTGGAATCCTACTAGTAATAGTAGCAGTCTTTTCACAATGTTCTAACGAAATAGAAGTGATAGGAGCTTGGAAGGAAATCCCTATTGTATATGGAATCTTAGAGCAGGGGCCTGGTCCTCATTATATCCGAATAGAGAAGGCCTATTTGCCACCAGACACTAGTGCTTATAGTGTAGCACAAAAGCCGGACTCAATTTATTTTGGAGCGAATGATATAGAGGTAGAGCTTTTTATGAATGGAGCTTTATACGAAACATTAGAGCGAATAAACCTAGACACGGTTGGTCTACCAAAAGACTCAGGTACTTTTGCAAAAAGTCCTAATATTGCTTATCGTATGAATAAAACTGTGATAGCACAAAGGGATTTTCAATTATTGATTACTAATCTAAAAACAGGAGAGACTTATTCTTCTGAAGAAAGTTCAATGAGGTTAGGTAGCCCTAATAGTTTGGGATACAGCGAGTTTGGAATTGTGACACCTTCAAGTTTTAAGGCTTTGCAGTGGTCTGATGCAAATTTTGAAATGAAAGATGTTAGATTTGATTGGAGAAAAGAAGAGACAGGGGCTGCTATTTATGATTTAACCTTGCGATTTCATTATGGAGAATTTCAGGTGGATGCCTTTGATCAAGAAATTAATGGCACTCGTGAGTTTAAATACATGGATTGGATGCCTGTCCAAAGTATTTATGAAGCACCTTCAGTTGCTCAATCTATTAATGGGAGCCGATTTTATGATTTTGTAGCCAATAATTTTACAGACATAACTGGTACTAATACTAGAAGATGTGTTGTGAGTATGGATGTAATAGTAGATGGTGCGACACCCTCTTTGGCAGAATATATTAAAGCCAATAGTGCAAATTCTGGTCTTATTGGAGGTTTATATCCTCTAGAACCTTATTCTAATGTAGAAGGAGGATATGGCATGCTTGCTTTCAAAAAACGTATAATCAAATCCCTTGACTTGGATTCTGATGTAGCCTTGTACTTAAATACTATTCCTGAAATGAAATCATTAGGTTTTGTAGGCTATAAATGTTTTAAGTAGATCTACCGATAGGATAGAAAAATATAGTAATATAGATAGAGCTCTATATCTTCTTCAAAAGAGGGTATAGAGCTATTTTATTGTATAGACTTATTAATAATAAATGTATAATCTGATAAATAGATGACCTGTCAGAACATGACAAAGCAGTCTTGGTTGAAATTAAAAGAGCTATTTTTTGACATTCTGTCAGCCCGTTTTTGAACCAGATGTCAGTTTTTGTAGCAAGAAATGTCAATTTTTCATTTCAGACAAAATGGTATATAGCTTGATAAGTGAATGGTGTAAATAATACAAAAATTATAATTTGCAATAAAAACTAAATTAATATAATATCATGAGCAAAATTATTGGGATAGACTTAGGAACTACCAATTCTTGTGTGGCGGTTATGGAAGGTAACCAGCCTGTAGTAATTACCAATAATGAAGGTAAGCGTACAACTCCTTCTATTGTTGGTTTTTTGGATGATGGTGAACGTAAAATTGGAGATTCGGCTAAGCGTCAAGCGATAACCAACCCAATTCGTACCGTAATGTCTATCAAACGTTTTATGGGCTTGCGCTACAGCGAAGCAAAAGGCGAAGCAGACAAAGTACCTTACAAAGTATTACAAGGTGCCAATGACACTGTACGTATCGATATTGATGGTCGTCAGTATACACCACAAGAGATCTCGGCAATGGTTCTTCAAAAAATGAAGAAAATTGCAGAAGACTATTTAGGTCACGAAGTGACAGAAGCTGTAGTAACAGTACCTGCTTATTTCAACGACTCACAACGTAAAGCAACAGAAGAAGCTGGACAAATTGCAGGTTTGAAGGTGCGTCGTATTATCAACGAACCTACTGCAGCTGCTTTAGCTTATGGTTTAGACAAAACAGATAAAGATTCACGCATTGCTGTATACGATTTAGGTGGTGGTACTTTTGATATCTCTATCCTAGAGTTAGGTGGTGGTGTATTCGAAGTGAAATCTACTAATGGTGATACACACTTAGGTGGTGATGATTTTGATCGTGCAATCATGGATTGGTTGATCGCTGAGTTTAATACTCAAGAAGGTATCGATTTGAGCAATAATGCAGAAGCATTACAACGTTTGAAAGATGCTGCAGAAAAAGCGAAGATCGAATTATCTTCATCTTCAACTAGTGATATCAACTTACCTTATATCGCATTCGGACCAAGTGGTGCAAAACACTTAGTACGTTCATTGAGCCGTGCTAAATTTGAGCAATTGGCTGATGATTTAGTAAAACGTACATTAGTACCTTGCCAAAAAGCATTAGAAGATGCTGGGTATTCTTTGAGTGATATCGATGAGGTAATCATGGTAGGTGGTTCTACTCGTATTCCTGCAATTCAGGAAGCTGTAGAGAAATTCTTCCAAAAGAAACCAAACCGTACAGTAAACCCTGATGAGGTAGTAGCTTTAGGAGCATCTATCCAAGGTGGTGTATTGACTGGTGAAGTAAAAGATGTATTGTTGCTAGATGTAACTCCATTATCTTTAGGTATTGAGACTTTAGGTGGTGTATGTACTAAGCTGATTGAAGCTAATACAACTATTCCTAAGCGTGCATCTCAGACTTTCTCTACAGCACAAGACAACCAACCTTCTGTAGAAATTAAAGTATTACAAGGTGAGCGTGCAATGGCAAAAGATAACCGTATGATTGGCCGCTTTGTATTGGACGGAATTCCTCCAATGCGTCGTGGAGAGGCTCAAGTAGAGGTTACTTTTGATGTAGATGCTAATGGGATCTTGAGTGTATCTGCTAAAGAATTGAAAACAGGTAAGGAGCAATCTATTAGAATTGAAGCTTCTACTGGACTTTCTGAAAGCGAAATAGAAAGAATGCGTCGTGAAGCTGAAGAAAATGCTGACACTGATAAAGCAGCTAAAGAGCGTGCTGACAAAGTGAATGAAGCAGATGGTGTTATCTTCCAAACAGAGAAGCAATTGAGCGAATATGGCGATAAAGTGCCTGCTGAAGCTAAAGCTAAAATAGAAGAGGCATTGGCTACTCTAAAAGAAGCTCACCAACGTGAAGACTTAGATGCTATCAATAGAGGTTTAGAAGCTGTAAATGCTGCTTGGGCTGAAGCTACTCAAGGTATGGGTGGAGACCCTACTGGTGGAGCCGGAGCTGGCGGTTTTGACCCTAACGCTGGAGCAGGTGGATTTGATCCTAATGCAGGTGCTGGCGGTGCTGAAAACAACAGCGATGACAATAATGACAATGTTACAGATGTAGAATTTGAAGAAGTAGATGATAAAAACTAATCTAGTTTAGAATTTACTTTCATAAAGATAGAAGCCCTACTTATTCTTATAAGTGGGGCTTTATTGTTTTTAGTCTAGCCAATGAATAATCCCCAAATACCTCTAATTAAAATGAATGATGATATTCTAGATAGTGTAGCGCAGCCTAAAAGTTTTCTAAATGAGCATGCTTTTTACAGGTACTTGGTAGGTCTGATTTGGTTTATATTTGGAGCTATGGGCATTTTTAAGGGTCTTCGATTTCTCTATCTGTTTTCGGAAGGGACTGAAGGGCTTTTTGTATTATTTGATCCAACTCCAAGGTTGTTTCAATGCCTTGAACCTATCACTCTTGGGGGATTATGCTTTGTCTTAAGTTTAGCTATTGTTTTTAACTCTAATAATCGTCCTAAGCTAATTTTATTATACCTAAGTATTTCTCTAATTTTCTTAATCCAAGAGTATTCATATAATGAAATTATAATTTCATTTCTCCCATTTATTCCATTTCTTGGGGTGTTCAAATTAAAGCTCTCTTTGGGCGAAAGTCTTTTTGCAATTTTCCTATCATTAGGATTACTGATCTTTGTTTGGATAGTGCAAGATACACTTCCACTGCATATTAATGAAGCCCGTTTAACATTTGAAAATCTAATATTTCTTATGCTTATTCTTTTTAGTATTGGAAAGTACTTAACAGATATCAACAGTTTATCTAAAATTGAAATAACTATCAAACACAGGCTGTTTTTATTCATCTCAGCTACACCTTGGGTTTTATCTATAATATTTGAATTCTTCGAGTTGAATAAGGGGGGCAAATGGTTTGATATTAGTTTATTTGGATAAAAAAAAGTCGTTGAAATCAATTTCAACGACTTTAAATATTTTGAAAAGCTTGTCTGTTTATTTTTGTCTGAAAAACAGTTTGATAGGAGTACCTTTGAAATTAAAAGTCTCTCGTAAACGGTTTTCTAAATAACTCTTATACTCTGCTTGTATGTGTTTAGGATAATTGCAAAACAGTGCAAAAGACGGATAAGGAGTTGGCAGTTGAACCATGTATTTGATACTGATAGCCTTGCCTCTATGTGTAGGAGGGCTATAATATTCTGTTGCTTCCTGCAAGAAATTATTCAATACTGATGTAGTAATTTTTCGACTACGGTTTTCATAAACATCAAAAGCAGTATCTACAGCCTTAAATATCCGTTGTTTCTCTAATACTGAAATAAAAATGATTGGTAAGTCTGAAAAAGGAGCGATTCTAGATTTAATTTCTTGCTCAACAGCTTTAGCTGTATGAGTATCTTTTTCTATTAGATCCCATTTGTTGACTAAGATGAGAACACCTTTGTTGTTTTTGACAGCTAGTCTAAAGATATTCAAATCTTGGCTTTCAACACCATTAGTTGCATCAACCATAAGGATACAGACATCTGCATTCTCTATAGATCGTATAGCACGCATTACAGAGTAAAACTCTAGATTCTCATGCACATTCTTTTTGCGACGCAATCCTGCTGTATCTACTAAGATAAATTCCTTCCCAAACTTATTATAATACCCTTCAGTACTATCTCTAGTTGTTCCTGCTATATCTGTAACAATACTGCGTTCTTCCTCTAATAGTTGATTAACTAAAGATGATTTTCCAGCATTAGGACGACCAATAACAGCAAATCTAGGTAAGTTGCGGTCATCAACATCTTCTTCAGGAAGGTGTTTGATCACTTCATCTAGCAAGTCTCCTGTTCCACTACCCGAAGTAGAAGATACACAAAATAACTCTTCAAATCCTAGCGACCAAAATTCATGAGCATCCATTCTACGCTCACTATTGTCTACTTTATTAACAACTAAAATTACTTTTTTTGTCGAACGCAAAAGAATCTGAGCCATTTGTTCATCTAAATCGGTGATACCTGTAGCGGCATCAACCATAAACAAAATAACCTGCGCTTCATCCATTGCTATATGGACTTGGTTTCGTATGGCCGCAGCGAATACATCTTCGCCATCACCAATAAATCCGCCAGTGTCTATAATGGTAAACTGTCTTCCAGTCCAATCACAAACACCATATTGGCGATCTCGGGTTACCCCGCTTACATCATCGATAATAGCCTTACGCATGCCTAGCATACGATTGAAAAACGTTGATTTTCCGACATTAGGGCGTCCTACAATGGCTACAATATTACTACTCATGGCTTACCTCACTTGTTTTGTATATAAATAAGAGCGCAAAAGTACAAAAAAATACTTGCTTGTTGCACTATAATGGTAGAGTAATTGTTTTAAGTATAATTATAATACCTATTGCTCATGTACAAAACCTAATACTCAATTAATGAAGAGGCAATAACAATAATCCAATATCCCTGTTTATCTTTGTAATAATAATTCTTAATTAAACTTAAAATATGCGCTTGAAATACGCTTATAGTCTTATTCTAATAATAATTGGGTTGACAAACTTGAATGCTCAGAACAATGGAGGATTTTTAGAATTTGAGGACGAAAAGAAACCAGCACCTGTTATTGTTCAACTCAATACAAAAGATTCTGTTTTCTTGAAAGTAGAGAGTGGACAAAAATATTTATTACATAAGGTTTTGCCTGGCCAAAACTTATATAGAATTAAGCAGTTTTATGGTGTAGAACTATCTGACCTATATTATAGTAACCCAATTCTAGAAAAGGAGGGGCTCAAACCAGGACGGTATCTGAAGATTCCGATAGTGGGTAGAGCGATTCGAAAACACACAGGAAAAGATTTTGTCGATTCTTCCTATGTCGCAGTATATTATAAAGTTAAAAAATCAGATACTATGTATGGTATTGCTAAACGTTATTTTGGCATACCTATACCTATCTTGCAACATAGAAATAACTTATCTACTACAAGTCTGAGTCCTAAACAAGTATTGCATATCGGTTGGGTGAGCAAGGCTGGAATTCCAGATTCTTTGAGAAAATATACTGGATTAACAGGGGTTTTGGGAGAAGAAAATGCAAAAAACAAGTATAAATATGAGCACCTACAAGGCGAAAAACCTGAGTTGATGAAAGAAGGGGTAGCTAGATGGTTTAGAGGAATGGATTTGGCAGGGAAAAATAAGTTGTATGTCATGTGTTCGCAAGTGAAGGCAGGGAATATAGTGCGTATAGAAAACCCTATGACACATCGATTTTTGTATGCTAAGGTGATAGGGGAGGTACCTGAAAACTCTGCTACTGCTGATGCTGTAGTGGTCTTGTCTCCAACAGTTGCACAGGCTTTGGGCGCTTTAGATTCTAGGTTTTTTGTGAATGTTAGGTTTTATCGGTAGTTCATGAAGTGAGAATTTATTAAAGAACCATTTATTAGAAACAATGGAATTGATTCAACATACAGATATTATTTGGACGATAAAGGATTTTATCTCTGCCAAAGATTGTGAAGATATTATTTTGTTTAGCGAGATGCGAGGTTATGATGAGGCAAAAATAAGTTTATCGAGCGGAGCAAAAATGATGAAAGGTCTTCGCAATAATTATAGACTGATTTATGAAGACCAAGATTTAGCCAACAAGTATTGGGAAAAACTAGCAGCATTTTGCCCAAAGGAACTAGACTATAGCCAAGCTATAGGCTTGAATGAGCAGTTTAGGTTTTATCGATATGAGGCTGGGCAGCGATTCAAACGGCACATTGATGGTCGTTTCAGGCGTAATGAAAAGGAGGAAAGCCGTATTACTTTTATGATCTATCTAAATGATGATTATAAAGGAGGAGAAACAGCTTTTGATGACTTGATTATTGAACCTAAAAAAGGGACTGCGTTGTGTTTTGTTCATGAACAAAAACATGAGAGTATTCCAATCCAAGAAGGGGTGAAATATGTATTGAGAACAGATATAATGTATAGAAAAATCTAATGGAACAACAAACTATTGTATTGGTTACTTGTGTAGCACCCAAACATAAAGAAGCTATGCCTGCTAAGGATTTGTATTTAGGAGTGCTTTTTCGGCAGTTAATGCTATATGCTCGATCTATAGGGCCTGATAAGATATTTATATTATCAGGGAAGCACCATTTGTTGCATTTAGATACTATAATAGAACCCTATGATCTGAATTTGAATACACAGTCGGAGACCTATCAGCAACTTTGGGCTTCTGTCGTTTTAGATCAGCTGAGGGGAGAGGCTGACTTAGAGAAAGATCGTTTTGTATTTTTGACCAATGCTACTTACCGAAAACACTTAACTCCACACATCAACCGATTTGAGGTGCCTATGGAGATTAAATAAAGAAAATAAAAAAGCCACCAATAAGGTGGCTTTTTTATTTTATATATAGTGTTTGTTCTTAGAAGTTGATCTCAAAACTAATTGCAGGCAATATCCCCGAATGATAACGGAACTCAGGTTGTTTAGTCTGTATATTATATAACTGTTGGAATACATTTGTTGTGTTGTTAGTCACATTTTGGGCATCCAAAGATATCACATAAGAAAACTTGCGATGATCTTTTCTGAATGCAATTCGTGCATCTAAGCGATAGTAGAATGGACGTTTTTCATCTAGTTGTCCAGCTTCATAAGGGCGAGTTTCATCTAATATGAGTTGATTGGCAGCTGTAGATGCAGCCATATCAGCAGGAGTATAACGAGTTCCACCATTCATCAAACCTCTCAAACCTAATTGTAAAATTCCTCCTTTCTTGAAATAAAACTCTTTTACCCCCATCAGACTAGATGAGAAAATATTGTCCATATTGGTTCTACGCTCTACTCCATCCAACCCTGTGTATAAAGATCGGAAAAGTGAACCCGAAACAGTAATTAAATACCCTTTTCTAAAGCTTTTTTCAAACAATAAATCTACTCCATAGTTTCGACCTATGCCTTCGGATACTAAAGCCTGTGAGCCATAATTTTGGCGACTATTATAATACCAAAAAGAATTACTAGAATCTACACTAACAGGAACCTTAGTCATGTGTTGATACCAAAACTCGGCTTGTAGTGTAATATCTTGCCCTATCAGCTGGCGAAAGGAGAGCACTGCATGATGAGCTTGTGGTATTTTTAAATCTAGGTTGGGTTGAATCCATTGGCCATCAGTTCCTTTTTGTTGAATAAGATAAGTACCTATAGGTAAAATCTGACCATGTAAACCATATCCTATATTTAAACGCGTTTTCTTAGCTATTCTATAACTTAAGGAAAATCTAGGTTCTAGAGAATAGGTATTATTGAGTGGTAAGTACAAGGCATGGCCACCAGCATTGATGGTTAGCCTTCTTCCTATTCTGAAGCTCCCTTGAGCATAAGCTTGCATATAAAATGACATACCTTTAGCCTCTAAATCTGTTTGAAGCTGTGCAGTCCCATCGTTATAATTTTCATTCAAAAGATCATAAAATAAGCCATTGCCAATTAAACCTGTTTTTAGATAAACATGATCACTGAATTTTCGAGAATACATAGCATGTAATGTAGCTCGGATGTTTTGATACTGATTAGTCTCTACTCTATCTATATTAGCTAAAGCGTTACCTCTATTATATTTGATACGATTTAAGCTAGCACCACCAACTACCTTTAGGTAAGATTGTTCATCTAATAAGTGTGTAAAGGTAATTCCAGATGTAGCCACAATAGTTTCGTAATCTATACCTTCATAGTCTAGGCTATTGATCCATTCGCTAGAGTCTTTGACCAACCATTTTTCGGTACCCCAACCTCCTAATCCAAAGACAGTAATAGTCGATTTGTTATTAGGTAATTCAAAATTTAGATTGAAGGATAAATCTTGAAAAGAGTTGGCTACATTATCACGAACTACATAAAGCCCAAAAGCATTGAGTATACCTAAGGTAGAATAGCGATAATTGAACAAATAAGAGCTTTTTCCTTGTTTAAAGGGACCCTCAGCCGCAAAATCGATACCAAGCAGTCCCACTTGAGCACGATATTCTCTATTGTATAGATTCCCCTTACGAAAGTTAATGTCCATGACTCCCGAAAAAGCATTACCATATTCGGCAGCAAAAGCGCTTGTAGATATATCAAAATTGGACAGTAACATGGTATTTAATAAAGAAATGCCACCTCCTGTTTTTAAAGGTTGATTAAAGTGACTAACAGTAGGAATGTCTAATCCTTCTATTCTAAATAAAGTTCCTGTGCCAGAGGCTCCTCTAATGAATAACTCATTTTCGCTATCTTGATAAATTTGCATGCCCGGAAAGGATATAGCCATACGGCCTGGATCATTTATACTACCTGGATAGCGTTGTGTCTCTTCTACTGAAAAAGAACGAGTGCTAACTATCGAAAGGTCATTAAGAGGAAGGTTTTCTCTAAAGTCGCTAGGTAGTTGATTTTTGTCAGTGCTTGTTATTTCTTTACGCAAGGCAATTTCTAAATAAGGCTCTTTAGCAGATCGTACCAACAAGTTGTCTGTATAAAAGGTGGTATATTCAGACTTTTGAGCCTTAATTGTTTGGCGTCCTACCGGAATATTATTGAGCTGAAAGTAACCTTCCCCATCAGAAGTAGTTGATATAATAGGACTGGTCTCTTCTACAAAAATCAAAGCGCCAACTAAAGGCTGTTTTGTGATTTTGTCTATAACTTTTCCTTTAATTATCTGTGTTTGTTTTTGTGCAAAAGATAGCTGGGTCATGGCCATGAGTAGCCAAACTAACAGTGTAGTTTTCATAGTTTTATGGTTTAGTTTGTATGGGAATAGTTCGTATTTGTTATTTTTGGATATAAAAAATCATAAACTTCTTTAAATTGCCTTACCTATAGGGGGCGTAGTGATAGGTAGATTGATCTAGGAACTGCAATATTATAAAAAAATAACCAAAGATGCCAGTCCCTATTGAAGGTATTTGTGACCTAAAAAAAAGACTTTTGAGTGTTAATTTATAGTCACTCAAAAGTCTTTAAATCTAAAGTGTTGACAGCTAGTAGCTTAATGTTTACAATACATTTTGGATCGCAGCATATGATTTTTCGAAAGCATCTTTAGTTTTTACTTCAAGTATAATCCAAGGATATTCATCCAGTTCATCCAATGCAGGGAAGAATCCCTCTAAATCCAACGTGCCATTAGGAAATTCTAAATGCTCATCACGTAAACCATGATTGTTATGCAAATGAATGTAAGCCAAATTGTTACCGTAATCTTTGACCCAATCCCTAGGTGGAATGCCTGACTTAGTAAAACAATTGGTATGTCCTGTGTCTAAACAGGTTTTGCAAAAAGGAGAATCTAAATGCTTTAGTATTTCATTGATAAATTCTGCTTGAGGCTCTCTTGTGTTTTCAATTAGCATTTGTATACCATACTTTTCGGCAGTGGGTATAATTTTTTGCCAAAAGCGAATTTGAGCACCCATCCAAAGAAGTTGATATTTACGGTCTGGGACTGGCACATAGTTAGCATGGAATACTACTTTAGAAATGCCTAATTCGCTAGCAATCTCTAAGCTTTGAATTATTCTACGGTGAGCAACATCTACTATCCAAGGATCACGTGCCACCATTTTTAGATCATAGAAAGCACCATGCATAGAAATAGGGTGCTTAAAATCTTTAAGCATTGTTTTATAGGAAGCTAGAAGCTCAGGAAAAGTACCCTCTGATAAGTTTTTGGGGTGAGCAAAGGCAGAAATTTCGATGCCTAAACCTAAGTCTGTAAACCGTTCTACAGTTTCTGGATGAAGATCTAGAATAGATGCAGAAACTATTTTTCCATTAATCATAATATTGAGGGGTTTGTCAAAAAAATAGCTGTTAAAAGACACAGCTCTTATTGGTCTTTTAACAGCTAGACTCTCAAAATAGTTTTATCCATCTGTGAGGTTAGTCGCAGAGGTTCTAAATTTATCAAAAGCTGCTTGGTATTTAGTGGCCACTTCTGCATTTTTATAAATCATCCCTACATAGCTATATTCATTTTTGATATATTTCCGAGTGTAAGAACCATCTTTAGCTTCAATAAGAACTTCTTCTATTTGGTCCTTGTCTTTAGTGCTAACTTTTTTGTTTTTGATAAACTCCGTTTCTTCATTAAGTGTTATTCCTTCAAAACTTTTTTCCATGCTAGGATACAATGGGAATATAAAAAAGGTAATATCCTCATCTGGTGAAGCAAACCAATAACTTAGAGCACCTGCATAAGGATCGTCGTTATCATGCTTTTTCTCTGTTTTATTAGCGAAGGCTTCTGGGTGTTCAACAGTGAACATATTAGGTTCTTCAAACTGTACAAAAGTGATTTCTGTAGCTGCTGGTTGAGGGGTGGGAGCTGTGCTGTCCTTAGTTTGTTCTGTAGTGGTATTATCCGTTTCTGGTGGGGGCGTATTGGAGTGGTTTCCACACGAAAAAAGTCCTAAAGAGATAGCTAAAAGTAAGAGGGGTAGTGTTTTCATTTTTGTTTGATATTAAATTGTATTAAAAAGCTTAGTGTAAAAAAAGAGAGATAAATTATTTTAGAACCATTTATCCCTAAAAGATAAGAAGATATCTAGTATTCAGTAATATTTAGCTTTAGACATTTGAACGCTTCATCAAAACTAGTTTATTGACTAAAATAAAACATGAAGAAGAGATAACTCCCCAAATATAGCCAAGCCAATAGCGCCTATTAAGCCAATAGCGCCTAACACAATTGCCATAAATGCTAGGGTAGAACCACCATATAAGTCTGGATTATTTTTAATTTTTTTGAGATGAGCAATACCCAATATTAGTGCAAAAAGCCCCGAAAAAGCTCCGAAAATTACTGGAAAGATTAATGGGAATGTAGTACCAAAGGCAATAATCATCATAGTGAAAAAGAAAAATGCAAAACTGACTGCTCCTAATACAAAAGCAATGAGGGCACTTTTTTTATTTGTTTGCTGATGTTGCCTCTTTTTCTTTTTGAATTTGGCCTTCTTTTGGCGTTTCTTTTTTAGAAGTCTTGTATGTGTAGTTGTATTGTTATCTGTGGTGTGTTTAACTGGAACAGCACTAGCTGTAAGCAACAGACTTATGATAACAAACAAAACAGTTTTGATAGAATTGTTGTAAAATGTCATAGAGTGGATGGTATTTTATGAAAGATGGACATATAGCTATACCTAACTAGGTATTGTCTAGTAGTTTGTTAGATAGCATTTAGAAAACCTGAATACTTTAAACTAATGTAGTTAAACGTAAGTAAGAGAAGTATGAGAGAATTTAGATTTAGAGATGATTGTGGTCAGTTAGAGGTAAAAGAGAAGAGTAGATTAATTAAAAATTATTGTAAATTGAGTTATAAATTAAAAATATCAAATACTCCTAATTTTATGAGATTTATAATAATGCTATTTTTTGCGCTAAGCACACTTTTGCTCCATGCACAAACAAATAATATAGAATTACTTTTTCAGAAAGGGCATGACAAACCTATCAAAGTCATTGCACAGAGCTCAGATGGAAAGACCTTAGCTACAGGTGGTGATGATTTGGTTATACGTCTTAGAGATTTGACCACAGGTATTGAGTTTCAGACATTCAAGTCTAAATATTGGTCGGTGCTAGATGAAGATGCCCATATTGCAGATCTTAAATTTTCGTCAAATAATCAGTATTTAATGTGTTTTGTCCGTTCGGATGTGGCTGATCATGTAGTGACTATTAGAGTGAAAGATGCTAAGGTTATTTATGAGGTAATTAAAGATGGAACTAACCGAAATATAGCAGGAGGCTATATCACTCCTGATGGGAACAATTTAGTTCATTTTATGAACCCTAGACAAAAGCAAATCCGTGTTTATAGCCTTAAGAGTAAAAAAGCTTGGAGCATACCTTACTATGATCTAACCAACGACCAGTACAAAACATATACAACAGAGCATTGGAGTTCCTTTAAATACTCTGGCTACTTGACAGCAGATAAATCTAAGCTGCTTTCTACCACCGTAGAATTTGGAGTAGGTAAGCCAAAAGACTATGTGAAAGGACATACTGCATTTGTGACAGATGCTAAAACAGGTAAGGCCTTGAAGCGATTTATTATACCCGAAACAGCTGGCTTAGGCCTAATTATTCCTGATCAGGATAATAAGCATTTTTGGATTGTTCCAAATAAAGGTGTTTGTGAAGGGAATATTCATTGGCAAAAATATAATATGAGTTCTGGCCAAAAAGTAGTGGCTATGGATACCACTACTTTAGAATATGGTGGAACGATCGTTTCTTACAGTTTTACTCCTCAAGGATACCTAGTTTATGATTATAATGAGAAAATCTATATTTGTAAGCCTGGTGAAAATAAAGGGAGGTTAATAGCCGATGGCAAAAGCATGAAAGGAAATACAAACCCTGATAATCTCAAGTATTTAGGGGATATATCAACCCTAACATGTAGTGCAGACGGGAAGAGTGTTTTTGTAGCCTATGAGGGAAACAATAGAGGTAGAAAAGATGATGATGGGGATGTGATTACTATTCGTCAGTTTGATATAGCTACAGGTCGTGTGATTCGAGAGTTTTGTTCTTTAGGTAAGATGGTTAATAGTCTCACTTTTGGTCCTAAAGGTCGTGCTTTATGGATTGGAGAAACAAAATCTTCGCATGACAAAAAAGGCAACTCTCTACTCAATATTTGGAAATTTAGAGAGGTAGGGAATTTGGCCGTTAGTCGTTTGGGGCATGATCAATTAAGTAGCTCTTTGACTTTTTCGCCAAACCGAAAACAGTGCTTTGTCAATTATCAAGATTTTGATGGTGGTGGGGTAGTTGATGTCAGAAAGTTTTCCTACAGTCAATTGTACAGACATAGAAAGAGAGATACAAGTGGGCAGCAATTTTTTAGAGAAGACGAAAAGGTCAAACGAGTAAGTTATAGAGAAAGTCCAGCCTATATTAATAAAATGTATTCTACTGCTCTAGATGAGGAAATGAAGCTTTATGCGGTAGAAGAAAATAGTGTTAGTACTGGTAAATATACTGGGCAAATAGACCTTCCTAAGAAAAAGAGGAGTATCTATCTAACTACCTTCGTACATAGCGAAGAGCATAACGCAGAAGTTGTTGTAATGGAAGCTGGTACAATCAAGGATTACGAAAAGGTAGAAAAAACGAATAAGCTTCATTTTTTTAATGGTCAAACAGGTGCAAAAACAGCTACTTTAGATTTTGGATCTATGTTTTGGGAATATGGTGATCACATAAAATTGGCAACCAACAGTACCGAAAATTTATTAGCTGTAGCTGCCGAAATGGAGTTTAAAACACGTCAAGAATCTGTAAGTCATATCTACATTGTAGATGTTGCTAGCCGAAAGGTACAACACAAGATACCTGTAATCATGGAGGATTGTTTTGACTGGACGAATAGCAAGTATTATAAAAACATAGCTTGTGCACCGATCCTAATGAGTGGACTTACCTTCAACCCAGAATCTACACAAGTATTGGCAGGTTGGGGAGATCATAGCATCAAAATATGGGACATAGCTAGCAAAAAGTTGGTTAAAACCCTAAAAGGACACCAAAGTGTAGTTTCTTCCATTAGTTTTCATCCCAAAAAACCAATTATGGCTTCTGGTAGCAAAGATGGCCAAATCCTGTTTTGGAACACCGAGACATGGGAAGTGTTAGGAAAAATGATTATGATCGATCAGAATGACTATATCTTATACACTGAGGAAGGCTACTATACTGCTACGCCCAAAGCAATGAAATGGGTTGCTTTCAAAAAAGGATCTAAGTTGCTTGGGTTTGAGCAATTTGATGTCAAGTTCAATCGACCAGATAAAGTAATGGGTGCATTAGGCTTTTCAAGCTCTAGTATGATCAAAATGCTAAAGAAGGCTTATGATAAACGCCTCAAAAAATTAGGATTCACAGAGGATATGTTAGGTACAGATTTTCATGTACCTACACTAACCTTGCAAAAAGATATACCCTTTGTTGCTGATCAGTCTAGCTTCTCTTTTAATGTTAATATTAATGATACTCAAGAGGAACTCAACAACCTGTCTGTTTATGTTAATGATGTACCTGTTTATGGATTAAATGGGTTGGCTATAAAAGGCAAAAATCTTAAACAAAAAGTGAAATTTGAGTTGTCTAAAGGGGTTAATTATATCACACTTTCGGCAACTAATAACAAGGGAGCAGAGAGCCTGAAACAACGAATAGCAGTAGAGTATACACCCGAAAAGGAGGAATTGCCAGATTTGTATATCTATTCTGTAGGCGTTTCTAACTATCAAGATACAGCACGAGATTTGACCTTTGCAAGCAAGGATGCGAATGATATAACAGCCGCTCTCAAGAAACATAGCAAGCAGTATAATCAAGTTCATACTAAAATAATAACGAATGAGAATGCTACTGTAGAGAATGTAAAAGCCTTGTTGGATGAACTAAAGGGGACAAAAGTTGACGATCAAGTAATTCTTTATTTTTCTTGTCATGGTTTATTGGATGATAATCTAGATTATTATTTAGCTATGCATGCTGTTGATTTTGAAAACCCTGCTAATGGTGGTTTAGCCTACAATGATCTCGAAATAGCTATAGCAGATATGCCAGCACGTAAACGCCTAATGTTTATAGATGCTTGTCACTCTGGAGAGGTGGACAAAACAGAGGTAGAAAAAGAAAAAGTAGATGCCTCTACGGATCAAAATAAGGATGTAAAAGTTCGGGCTAAAAGTGGTAATTATATTATAAAACCTAAGACAGGTTTGAGAAACTCTTTTGCCTATATGCAGGCACTTTTTTCGGATGTAACTAAAGGAACTGGAGCTACTATTATTTCAGCAGCGGGAGGTATGGAATATGCTCTGGAATCAGACGAATGGGGAAATGGAGTTTTTACACATTCTATCTTGAAAGGCTTGTCTAAAAAAGCAGATTTAGATGAGAATGGTTATGTCAAGATTTCGGAGCTGCAAACTTATGTGACCTATATGGTGCACAAACTCACTAATGGTAAGCAAATACCAACAGCTCGGCATGTCAATAGACTAAACGATTTTTTGATCTATAAGTATAAATAATCCCTGATGGGACAAAAAAAGAAGGTAAAAACTTTAATAGTTTTTACCTTCTTTTTTTGAATTAGGTGAGCTTACTTATTACAGTACTGTTGTAATTTTTTGTCTGCAACACTTAAGCCTAAATCCGAAGCTTTTTGGAAGTCTTCGCAGCCTTTTTGAGGCATCATTACTTGGAACATGACAAGGCCTCTATAATAGTAAGCTTCTGCATATTTGGTGTTTTTTTCGATAGCTTTGTTGTAGTAAGCAATAGCTGTACGAATATCTTTTAGTTGTTCTTTTATAAAACCTAATTTTAGATAAATTCGAGCATCTGTTCTACCCAGTTCAATAGATTTTAGAAAATCTTTTTCAGAAACTCCAAACTCTCCTAAATTGAAAGAAACTAAGGCTCTTTGATAATAGTATGCAGCTTTAGAGGGGTTAGTTTCTATTGCTCTATTATAGTCTAAACGTGCTTCGTTGTATAGCTCTAATTTAGTTTTTGCGACAGCTCTATAGTAAAATAAGATATCTGTAAGTTGGCCATATTCGTTCGTCTCAATAGCTGTGTTGAGTAGGGTAATACACTTGTCAAAACGCCCTCCATCAAAATGACTAATAGCCTCTTGCATATACTGTTCAGAATCCTTTTTATCGTCAACAGGGATTGTAGGAATTTTTACAAAATACTTATTTTGGCTATTGGTTATACTACTCGTTTCGGGGCTGTCATTTTGAGCATGTAAATTAGTGTTGTTTGATAGAACAAAACTAAAAATTAGGCAAACTATAAAAAAACGAAATGTTGTCATGGTTTATTTTTGGTTTAAAATTATGGCTGCAAATCTACTTCTTTTTTTATTAAAAGTAAACTAGGAATACTAAAAAAATGTAAGCTTAACGATTCTTAACTAAAGGATTAGGGCAGATTGAGCAGTTTATAGTGCGTTTGCATTGGATGAGGTTTTATTCAGTTGATTAGTAGATGCTTATGTCTTTGTTGTGAACAATGTATTAAGCAGGTCAATATTTTGATATTTTATACTAGAAGTCGTATTTTGCAACGCTTATTAAACAGGGCTATTAACTAGGTGTAACTTTCTTGGCAAAAAAGCATTAATAAGTAATTAAAGTATTAAGAACATGGTTGAAATTAAACGTGTTCTAAATGGAAAATCTATAGAACAGGCTCTAATTATGACACTCAATTGTAATGGGATATTGCTGGATTTGAATACCCCAAAAATAATGGGCATATTAAATGTAACTCCCGATTCTTTTTACGATGGCGGAAAATGGCACTCAGACAAGCTCCTTTTGCAACAAGTAGAAGCAATGTTAGAGGATGGCGCGTCTATTATAGATATAGGTGGTGTGTCTTCTAAGCCAGGAGCTCAAGAGGTTTCTTTGCAAGAAGAGTTGAAGCGTGTGGTGCCTGTGGTAGGAACTATTGCCAAACAATTTCCGGAGGCTTTAATATCTATAGATACTTTTAGAGCTGAAGTTGCTCAACAAGGAATAGAAGCAGGAGGCCATATCATCAACGATATATCAGCAGGTACATTGGATAAAAAACTAATAGAGACTGTTGCAGAATTGAGGGTGCCTTATATCTTGATGCATATGCAAGGAATACCAAAAAATATGCAAAATAATCCCTCATATAGCAACGTTTTGCTCAATATTTTCGATTTCTTTATAGAGAGGGTAAGGTTTTTGCAGCAAGCAGGCATAAAGGATGTAGTCCTAGATGTTGGATTTGGATTTGGCAAAACCTTAGAACACAACTACACCTTACTCAAACACTTATCGACCTTCCATTTACTTAATATACCAATTTTAGCGGGTATTTCTCGCAAGTCCATGATATGGAAAGCTTTAAAGAGTAGTCCAGATAAAGCCTTAAATGGAACAACTGCATTGCATATGGTTGCGTTGCAACAAGGGGCAAAAATATTGAGGGTGCATGATGTCAAAGAGGCTGTAGAAGTTATTCAACTGCATTCTATGTTAGAAATGCAATAAAAGAAAGAAGTTATATGGACCTAAAAAAGATAAATATAGGAGAAAAACTATCCCGTTTTTCAGATCACTGGAATCCTAAAATTGTAGGAGAATTAAATGGGCAGTATGTCAAGTTAGCAAAATTTGAAGGAGAATTTATCTGGCATAAACATGACAATGAAGATGAAATGTTTTATGTGTTGAAAGGGTTATTAAAAATGGAGTTTAGAGATAAAACTGTGATGGTAGGCGAAAATGAATTTATTATTGTTCCTAGAGGGATAGAACACAGACCTGTAGCAGAACAAGAAGTATCAGTGATGCTGTTTGAACCTAATACAACCTTAAATACAGGTGATGAATCTAACGAACTGACACAGGAGAAACTGGAGAAGTTATAATACTATATAAGATAACGTAATGGATAAGAATTTTAAATTAAAGAGAGTATTGGGCGTTCAATTACCTACAGATCCTAGATGGGTAAATTTAGCTGAAAAAAGCTTAGAAGAGATTCTGACTGATCATGCATTTTGTGAGCAAAAAGCAGCTACTTTTTGTATCTCCTTGATTCAGAAATACTCTGATAAGGAATTGCTAGTCGAAAAATTAGCACCTATTGTGACAGAAGAGTGGGGGCATTTTAGATCTGTATTAAAAGAGTTAAAGAAAAGAAACTTAAAGTTAGGTGAACAAAGAAAGGATGAATATGTAAATGCATTGAGCAAATTTGTAGAAACAGGAACATCTAAAGAGAGGCTTTTGCTCAACAAACTTTTAGTCTGTGCAATGATAGAAGCTAGGAGTTGCGAACGATTTCGATTGTTATCCTTGCATATACAAGATGATGCACTCAAAACTTTTTATCATCAGTTTATGGTGGCAGAAGCAGCCCATTATAAGCTCTTTCTAAACTTAGCAGAGCATTATGTTGGAGAAGAAAAAACACGTACTCGTTGGCAGGAGTGTTTAGCCTACGAAGCTGAAATACTAAAAACATTAACACCAAGAGGAGATAGAATACATTAAATATTAAAACACCAACTATTAAGAGTTTAGCATCTATCTCAATGAAAATTGATTAGAACCAAACCAATAAGTTATTAGCTTATGAACATTCATGAAAATAAGTAAGTATATTTGCATTAGCTTATTCAACTTAAAAATCCCCCATCCTTAAAAATCGGATTGTTATGAAAAAACTATTATTTATACTATTACTAACTATTGCAGCCCAATGGAGTTTTGCTCAAGGCTGTAGTTCTATATTTTCAAAAAATATAGAACGAGGAGATCTACACAGTATTGCCACTAAAACAGAGATTTTAGTAGTGCGATCAGATCTTGATTACAGTTTTGAGTTGGCCAACTCAGAGCAAGGTATTACTATTAAATTGACAATTAGTGGTGTGTCTATCAATGATATACGACCATTGGAGAAAGATGATAAATGGTTGTTTATTTCAACTGCAGGAGAGAAACGACCCTATACTTTTATCTATGAAGGAGAGAAGGGTACTTATAGAGGCCGTCCTTGTTATATGAATACTATCCAATTGGATTTGGATGCATTGAAGTGGTTATCTACCAATACCATTAAACAAGTGCGTTTGATGAACATGGTAGAAATGAAGATGTATCCTTATTCCTTGCATGCCGATCGCCAGTCAAAATTCAAAGAGTTGGTTAATTGCTTTCTCAAGGAGTTGAATACTTCTAAGGTAAAAGATAAACAAGTAGATGATACTATGGGCTCTTTGTCTAAGTCTGGAGGTAAAAAAACAGACGGAGAAGCAAACTCTTCTTCCGAAACAGGTTCTAATAACGGCTCTTCTAGTGCTGAAACAATTGTGCGTAAAACACCTTGTGATGAACTTTCTGATGAGGAGTTAAACCAACTCAAGCGTGATTTAGCATTGAAAAAAGATGCTTTACGTGAAGAATTGGAACAAGAGAAAGCAAAAAATGATAAGATCAAACAACGTTTGCAAAAAGATATAGTCCTAGCTAGAGAAAATGCTGCAGAGAGCAAAGCTGAAATAGCTCAAGAAGTGGCTACAGTCAGAAAAAATGCAAATGAAGAAGTCTTAAAAGCTAAAGAGCAGGTGACCAAAGCTATTGCAGAGGCACAAGCAAATGCTAGTGATATTATAGAAAAAGCAAGGATAGAAGCTATGCAAGTACGTCAAAAAGCAGATACTCGTATCCAAGAAGTACAAGCAGAGGAGGCTCAAAAAATTGCAGATGCTCGCAAGACAGCCGCAGGTCAAATTAGTGAGGCTAAACGTCAATATGATTTAGCTAGAGAGCAATATACTGCAGAGGTAGAGACCATAAAAGAATCTGCATCTGGAGAAATGAAAAGAATCCAAGATGAACTAAAAGAGGCTATTAATAGTGCTCGAAATAGAGCAGATAAAGAGAAAAATTTGACAGCTAAAGATGTTTCTAATGCTAAAAAGAGTGCTTCTGAACAAATATTAGCTGTACGTGAAAAAACAGCTACAGAGATAGCAGAGCTTAAGCAAAAGACTGCCGAACAGCGTCAGAAATTGCAAATGGAAACGGCAGATGCTAAAAGAAAGGCTGCAGAAGAAGTAGCTCAATCTCAAGAAAAAGCTGCTAAATCAATCGCTGATGCTTTAGAAAAAGCATCTCAAGAACGTGAAAAAATTGCAAAGAGAATTGAAGAAGAGCGTAAGCTTGCAGCTGAAGAAGTAGCTAATATTAAATCCGGAGTAACCGATGCTAAAAAGAATGCTACTGACGAAAAAAATGCAACGGCTGAAGAGGTTGCTGCTGCAAAAGAAAAAGCTGCTGCCGAAATAGCTAAAACTAAAGAACTTACTTCTAAAGAAGTATTGGAGGCTAGAGAAAATGCTGCTGGACAGAAAAAGAAAATTGCAGCAGATATTGTTTCTGCTAAAACTAAAGCACAGGAGCAGATTGTTAAAATACAAACAGAGATAGAAGCTAAAATAAAAGAAGCAAAGGATCGTGAAGCTGCTATCAAAAAAGCGTCAGCTGATGAAGTAGCAGTGGCTAGAACTAATGCTGCTTCCGAAATTTCTAAAGCACAAGAAGAGGCTGTCTCTAGAGTAGAAACTGCTAATTTAGAAGCAAATGATGCTAAAACTAAAACAGCAGAGGATGTTAAAAATTCTCAAGAGCTTGCTGCCAAGCGAATCAAGGAGATAAAGGAAGAGGTTGCTAAGCAAATAAAAGATGCCAAAACACAAGCAAACAAACTTAAGAGTGCTAGTGCAGAAGAAATAGCAGCTTCTAGAGAGAAGGCTGCTGAGGAAATGTTAAAAACACAGGAAGAAACACTCAACAGAATTGCTGCACTTAAAGAAAAAGAAGCGACCACTAAACGTGACATTGTAGCATCAGTAGCTAAAGTACAAGAATCTGCAGCGGATGAGATAGCTAAGACTAAAGAAAAAATGGCTAATGAAATTGCGTCAGATAAAGAAAAGGTAGCCTTAGCTCGTCAAAAAGCTGCTGCTGAGATTTCTTCTGCAAAAGAATTAGCAGCTCAAGAGGTTTCTATTACTAAAGAAAATGCAGCTCGTACTATAGAGCAAATTAGAAGTAAAACAGTTGCTATAGAGCAAGAGGAAACCTTGAAGTTGCTAACCGTAAAAGAGCAAGTAGCTGAGCAAATTGCTTTTTCTAAAGAAAAAGCAGCAGAAGAGATTGCTAAAACTCGTGAGAATGTAGAAACTAAAACAGGAGAGATGAATGCAAAGTTAGATTCAACTCTGACTGCTCTTAATGAAAAAATTACAGGTGCTAAAACTAAATCTCAAGAAGAGATTGCTACTATTAGTGAGCAAAATGCAGAAGCTAAGGCTAAACTAAACGCAGATTTAGAGAAGGCGCAAGAAAATCAAGCTTTAGAAATTGCCAAAGCCAAAGAAAATGCAGCTGAAAAAATAGCAGAAACTAAGGAGAAAACAAATGCTGAAATGCAAAAGTTGAGTGATGCAATGAAGGAAAAACGCATAGAATTGGCTCGTGTAGAAAGCAAGTTGAGTAAGCTGAACAAGGAAATAGAAGAAAAAGAAAAAGCTGCTAAAACAGACGAGAAGGATAAATAGTTTTTTATCAGAAAATATAGTAAAAGAGTAAGGGGCTATCTTTTTAAGATAGCCCCTTACTCCTTTTCTATAGAGAAGAATGGTTAAATATATTCTTGAATATAATTGATCCATCAAAAAAAAATATTATATTGTTATAAACATATGTGCATATCTTAATCTCACCCACATTATCCACCCTTCAGGTACATATCTATTTAATTAGGAGTATTTTGAAAGTGACTTATCCCTGTATATTACAGTATAGGTGTTTATAGACGTTTTTTTTATAATACATATATATATGCGTAACTATACTTGATATTGCTTTAATAAGTTAATTTTCAAAAGACTTTTCTATGAGTAGTTGCGTTTAATTGTTATTATTATTGAGAATATTGAACAATATCTTAGACGATGTATTGGTTTTGATCAATCTTTCTAATTAAAAATGTTAACTAGTCTGAATTTAAATATATTCTTAAATAGAAACTAAGTAGATATTATACCCCCATATAATTTGTATTAAGTATAGTCAAATCTAAACTCCTAGAATGATGAAGAATTTTAAATTAATTTTTGTGTTATGTTGCTGTTGTTGTATCCAGATATTGAGTGCACAATCAATTATAAATGGTAGTGTAAAAGATGCAGAAACTAGTGAACCCTTAATCGGAGCATCTATTTTAGTTGAAGGTCGTATGGTTGGAACCACTACAGATCTGGACGGGAATTTTACATTAGTTACTTCTGATAATCCTGTTTTTCATTTAGAAATTTCTTTGGTAGGCTATGAAATGCGAAGAATAGAGATTATAGCCAATGATCAAGAAGTTCACATGACTTTAGAGCAGGCTTCTGTACAAGGGCAAGAAGTAGTGGTATCTGCATCAAGAGTAAAAGAAAGTATCTTGAGATCGCCAGTAACTATTGAACGAATGAATGTACTAGAAATTCGTTCTACTCCTTCGGCAAGTGCTTATGCTGCTTTGGCTAATCTAAAAGGCGTGCAAATGAGTACTAGTAGTTTAACCTTTAGTTCTATTAATACAAGGGGGTTTGCAGATATCCAAAACTGGCGATTTGTGCAATTAGTAGATGGTATGGAAATGAATGCTCCAGGACTAAATTATCCAGCAGGGGCATTGTCTGCTCCATCTGATATAGAGGTTTCTAGTATAGAGCTAGTCCCTGGTGCAGGGTCAGCATTATATGGTGCAAATGCATTTAATGGAATGTTGAATATTTATACTAAGAATCCATTTTATTATCAGGGCTTGAGTCTTGAACTGAAAGGAGGCGGGACATTTCAGAGTGCAGGAGGGGCTAATCCTTTTGGGGAGTTAGATATCCGATATGCCAAAGCATTTAAAGATAAATTTGCAATTAGTATATCAGCATCTGCTTTTATGGCTAAAGATTGGACTGCAGATTCTGAAGAATATCATATAACTAATGAAGCAGTTCTAGCAAAAGCTGCTGACCAATTAGGATTATTGCCTCGAAATCATCCTAATTTTAATGCTATACATCGCTATGGTGACGAAATTCAAGTACCTGTCCACTTAGGTGGAGGAGTCATTGAAAAAATTAATAGATCAGGTATAGCAGAAGCAGATATAGTTGATTATAATCAGCAAGTTTTTAAAGCTAATTTAGGACTACATTATCGTATAACAGATGATATAGAACTTAGCTATAATTTTAGAATGGCTCATGGAGATGCTATTTTGAGACATACGACAACCTATCCACTAGTTAATTTATTTCATCAACTGCATAAGTTAGAGCTAAAGGGAGATAACTTTTTTGCTAGAGCTTATTATTCTGGAGAGAATGGGGGAGATACCTATTTTATGTTAGGGACAGGAGCTTTCATCCAAGAAGGGCTTAAAAACAGTACACAGTGGTCTTTAGATTATGGAGCAGCATTTAGAGGAGAAGTATCTGGAGTGACAGGTGCCAGCCATGATGAAGCTAGAGTGTATGCAGATAGAGATATAGCTGAGAAAGATAGTGAACTGTTTAAGCAGTTGAGAGAGGCTACTTTATCTAACCCTAGTGTAGTAACAGGTGGTTCACAGTTGGTAGACAGAACTAGTTTTGTACATGCTGAAGTAAATTATGATATTTCGAAACATTGGAAGCTTATCCCTATTCAAATAGGTGGAAGTTTTAGACGTTATAATTTAATTTCTGAAGGGTGGTTGTTTAATGATGGTCCTAATGGGTTTGATAAGCCAATTGGGATCCTAGAATATGGAGCCTATATTCAAGCCTCTAAAAGCTTGTTTAAGGATATTTTGTCTATACAAGCTTCTGCTCGTTTAGATAAAAATCAAAACTTTGCATTTAGAGTAACACCTAGGGCTTCTGCAGTTATTTCTTGGGGCGAAAAAAGAAATCATAACTTTAGAATGTCTTTCCAAACTGGATTTAGAAATCCAGGTACTCAAGAAACTTACATAGCATTAGATGTATCACAGGCTATTTTGTTAGGTGGAGTGGAGGACAATATTAATAATTATAATTATGTTCTTCCTAGTATTAACCCTATTACAACAGCTCCAGCTGGAACAGTAATACCTGGAGAGCGAATCTTTGATAACTTATTTACTTTGAGTTCTGCATTTAAGTTTGGGCAAACTTTCAATCCAGCAGATCTTGTACCTTTAGAAGTTAAGCATCTAAAACAAGAAGAGATTACAACTTTTGAAGCTGGCTATAAATCTTTGATATCTAACAAGTTATTTATAGATGTGAATGGTTATTATAATATCTATAAGAATTTTGTAACAAGGGTAAATGGTTTTAATCTAGAGACCAATAGAGTATTTGGTATATATACAAATGTGGAAGAACAAATCACCTCTATTGGAGCAGGACTTGGATTAGATTATGTACTTCCACTTAATTTTAAGATTGGAGCTAATTATAGTTTTGCAATGTTTAATGCAGATGATGCAATTGCTGCTCATCCAGAGTTTATTCCTTCTTTTAATACACCTCAACATCGAGTTAATGTTTCATTTAGCAACCGGAATGTATGGGAGGGATTAGGCTTTAATATTAAATATCGTTGGACCGATAAGTATTTATGGCAGTCTCCATTTGGGCAAGGAGAGATTCCTATGAATCATGTAGTAGATGCAGCAGTATTTTATAGAATACCTAATTTCCCAATGCAAATAAAAGTAGGTGCTGCTAATATCACTAATCAGGAATATGTACAGGTTTATGGTGGACCTAGAGTTGGGACACAAGCATTTATTAGTATATCCTATGATCCTATCGCTTATAAAGGTGTGCGAAAAGGTAGCCGTTCTATCAAGATAAAAGATAAACCTAATAAGTCTGTAAAAGAGAAGCCAATAAAGGCCAAGAAGCCTAAAAAAGGAAAAAAGGAAAAAGAAGAAAAAGTGAAGGATGTTGATAATAAAGCGCCCGGACACCAACGTTTTTAAACAACCTTAATGGCTGAATCTAAGAATACATATCGATACTGGAAGACTGTTCAATCCTTGAGAGGAATAGCTGCTTTATCGGTATGTATTTTTCATTTTAGTGCCTTTTGGTCAGAAGATCTTTGGGTTAGAAACCTTAGTTTTTATGGTAAGTATGGAGTACAAGCTTTCTTTGTCATATCAGGATTTATTTTACCCTATACTTTATATCACAAAAAACATAAAATTAACGCTTACCCTCAATTTATTCTCAAGCGACTAATTCGGTTAGAACCACCTTATATAATCAGTATCATAACTTTGTTAGCTCTTAGATGGGCGGCAGCTACCTTTTCCCCATATTCTACACAGGTTTTTTCGATTGATTGGGCAAATTTAGCTTGGCATATAGGCTATTTAGTCCCTTTTGTAGAAGGCGAATATTGGCTTAACCCTGTATTTTGGACTTTAGCTATTGAATTTCAATTTTACCTGTTTATAGGCCTGTATTTAGTTCTATTGGTACATCCCAACAAATGGTTGCGAATAGCTTCTACAAGTCTTTGGATAAGTCTGATTTTGATACCATTATCAGAGATTTGGTTGTTTCATTATGCACCATTATTTTCTGTAGGTATCTTATTTTTTATGCACCACGAAAAACTCTTAAATCAAAGAGAGAGTATCTCCTTTTTGATCCTCTCTGTTGCTCTACTATTTTATTACCACAATCTTGCAACTGCACTCGTTGCATTAGCCTCTCTGTGCTGGATTGCTCAAGGAAAAGGCTTGGGGAATTTGGGACAATGGTTGGGGAAAGTATCTTATAGCCTGTATTTATTGCATATCCCTATTGGCGCTTCATTAGTGCTCGATTTTAGTCAGAACTTTGTGAGTGGAGATGTTGCTAATACTTTTCTAATTATAGCAGCTTTATTAGTAAGTTTATTTTCAGCATGGTTGATGTATAAAATAATTGAAAAGCCTTTCCAAACTTGGACTAAGAAGTTGAACTAAAAAATGCTTTTATTTTTGGATAAAAAAGAGTATATTGGACCTTACATTTTTCCCAAACCTCTAATAGATACAAAACTATGGCTAACCAACCTACTCCAAAGCAGTTACAGGCTTTGGCAAGACTCCAAATTCTTGCTAAAAAATATGTACAAGTTGCTAAAAAAGCAGGATTAATAAAATCCAAAGAATCTCCAATCTTCAAAAAGGCTCAGAAGTATTACATTATTAGTAAACAAACAGAGAAAGCCTTAGTGTTGCATAATGATGCAGCTAAAAAACTACAAAAAAATAAACAGGCAGATGGCTTTTGGGACACCAATGAGGTAGATTCTAAAGTAGATGCAGCTGTAGAAACCATAAGTTCGGCTGACTTAACAAAATTAGAATACGAAATAAAAGCTTACGCAGATGCTTACAAAACAGTCAAAGCTCGAAAAGGCAATCTGAAAGTAGAAGGAACTGCTCAAACGCATAATGAGGCTAGTTTTAAGATGACAGCAGAGTTAGAATCGGTATTAGAAGGAGTGAATGTGTTGATTGATGCAGGTGTGATCAGTGAAAGCTCTTTGGAAGTAAATGCAGAATATAAAACTAAATATTTGAGCCTAGAAGCACAGTTGCAAGTCTTGGCTGTTGCTAAGGCAAATGTGAGTGCTGATATTAAATTGTTTGATTTGAGTACACTTACTCTAGTCAAAGCAGAACTAGAGGCTACTGCAGAAGTAGAAGTGAATGTGAATGTACATGCAGAAGGAGAGTTGCAGATAGTAGGTGATGATTTGACAGCCAATGTAGAAGCAGATGGAAAGGCTTATGCAAAAGCTGAGGCTACTGCTGAAGCTAATCTAGTGATTAGTAAGGATGAAGTGAAAGGCGAGTATAGATTGGCTGCTTTAGCCGAAGCTGGGGTGGAAGGGACTATAGAAGGTAGTATTCAGTCAGAGGGGGAAGAATTAGTGAGTATTTCAGCAACAGGTAAGGCTGTTACAGGTGTGGGAGTCGAGAGTGCTGGTGGTTTTGAGTGGAAGGATGGAGAGGTGACCGTAAAAGTTGATCTAGGATTGGCTGTAGAGGCTGGTGCTGGAGGAGAGGTAGAGCTAACCGTAGATTATGATGCTATTGGAGATGCTGTGGTAAAACAAATAAAAGATGGTAGTCAACATTTGATCGAAAATGGTGATGAAATTTATGATAAAATAAAAGCAGAACTAAAAGAGCAAGGCCAAACCTTACACAATACCTATGAGGATGCCACCAATGCTTTAAATAATAAGCTTAACGACCTAAAGAAAAAATATTTTAGTCGGTAAAAAGACATTATTATAAAAATAGTTGGAAAAAGATATTTGTTACTCCTTACAAATCTATTCGTAATAATGTCTAATATATTCCTTATCTTTGCACTGTAAAAAGCTGTGTACTACAGCGTATTTTTATATCAAACACAATCAATTATTATGTTACGTTATTTAACACTAATAGCACTAGCTATTACCTTTGCAGCATGTGGCAATGATGCAACAACTACAGAGAATAGAGGTGGAGAGGATACTGAACACAATCATGACCATGATGGCCACGATCACGACCACGCAGGACATGACCATGATCACGACCACGATCATGAAGCAGATAAAGGCGATGGTGTACATTTTGGTGAAACAATTACAGTGGAAGAAGCGACTGCATTAGCAGATGTTTTGGCTAAGGTAGAAGCAGGTGAAGGACTAGAAGAAGTAAAAGTAGACGAAGAAACTACTATACAAGCATTACCAACTAAATTAGAAGGTAAAGTTTCTGAAGTATGTCAAGCAGCTGGATGTTGGTTGAAATTGGCTACAGATGATGGCAAAGAAATTTTTATTAATACTAATCATGACTTTTTTGTGCCTAAAGATTTGACTGGAAAAACAGTTGTTGTGGCAGGAAATGCATACAAAAGTGAAACTTCTGTAGAGATGTTACAGCATTTTGCTGAAGATAAAGGAGCGACTAAAGAGGAAATTGCTGCAATTACAGAACCAAAGGTGGAATATAAATTGGATGCTACTGGTTTAATTATAAAATAATTTAAAGTCATAAGTTCTTCTTTAAAAGTGACTTATGAACGGTTGTAAAAATTTTGAAAAAAAAAGAGCTAAAATGTTTGTAAAATAGATTCTTTAATCGCTATATTTGCAACCGCTTTAGTAGATAAGTGTTGAAAAACACGGTTGATTCCGTAGCTCAGTTGGTAGAGCATTTGACTTTTAATCAAAGGGTCCTGGGTTCGAATCCCAGCGGGATCACAACCATAATACTTGGTATGATTTATATTTACTAAAGCGGAGATTCCGTAGCTCAGTTGGTAGAGCATTTGACTTTTAATCAAAGGGTCCTGGGTTCGAATCCCAGCGGGATCACATATTTTAGAAAAGCCTTTCCTTTGGAAAGGCTTTTCCTATTTTAGGGAAGAGCAACTTTTTTTGAGGGTTACTAAGGTTATCTTTTCGATTTTTTGAAAACATAATGTACATTAGAGCATAAGACTACAAAATTGTTTCTCAATAAATCGTAAGGATTTTATTTTTATTGTAACTAATAGAAGTAATAAATGCTTCTTTTAAGTATAGCATCGTGATCATGCTATGCATAATAGATTTATTTATTAATGAAAACTTGGAGGAAGTGGATTGTAATTCATTAGAATTAGCAGCAAAAAACATATTTGCAACGTTAAAAACCCAAGGACACTTTTAATACCGTAGATATGCAACTAACTAGACATTACTGGACAATACTAAAAACTTTAGTGCTACTGCTCTCTTTTTTTTCGATAGCACCCACCGCTCAAGCGCTTACTAATAGTACACAACAAGTTGTTGTTCCTGTTTATACAGATAGTGTAGTTACCTATTGTGTAGATACCAATAATGTTCCAGGAAATGTGCTTTCTGTGTTTAATATTTGCCCAGGAGCCGCTAATAATGGAACAGTAGCGCCTATCTTGTTGGATGGTTGCGTAACCTATACTGCAGGAACTTTTGTTGGAACAGATACCATCTGTGTGCAAGTCTGCGATGGAGGAGGTATTTGTGATACAACTATACTAATCTTTGATATACAGTCTTTGGTCGACACCTCAACACATATCGTTGCTTTAGGCCAAAATACCACTATTTGTGTAGACACAACAGCATTGCCAGGCAATATTAACTCGTTTACCAACCTAAATTGCAGCTCTATACAAGGAACAATTAATAGTACAGGAAATGCTTGTTTTGACTATACTTCGCCCAATACCATTGGAAATGATACTATTTGTTGGGCTTTTTGTGATGATCAAGGATTTTGTGATACAGCAGTAGTGATTTTGGCCGTACGGTCACCAATTGATACCATTGTGTTGCAGACCTCAACAGATGTTAGTCAAACATATTGTCCCGACCTTTCAGTCTTTAATGGGGCAGTGCAATCTGCTACAAACTTGAATTGTTCTACCCTAGGACAGCTAACTATTAATAATATTAACAGCACTACAGGCTGTATTGATTATACAACAGGTGGAGTAGCAGGCGTTGATACTGTATGTTTGGCAATATGTGATAATCAGGGATTTTGTGATACAATGGTTGTAGTTGTGAACATTCATCCTAAACCAGATACAATTATTATCCAAGTTACAGCTGGCGGAGCGCCTATTGATACCTGCGTGTTTGGCAGTCAATTGCCAGGAGCAATCACCAGTTATACAGATTTAGTTTGTGTACAAGATACCTTAGGTACATTAAACTTTAATAGTACTACAGGTTGCATTAACTACACTCCACCAACAACCTCCACAGGGTTAACGACAGATACATTTTGTATACAGTTTTGTGATAGTGGAGTGCCTGTAGCCTATTGTGATACAGCAGTCTTTATTATCCAAATTATTCCAACTACTTGCGTTTTAGACCCTTTGCCACCACAGTATACCGAACAGGTGAATGACTGTAATAATATAGACCTTTGTATAGATGTTCCTTTTACTAGTTTAAGTGATTATAACCTAAGTTTAAATGGAAGTACTTACAATGGATCTACTAGTGCATGTAAGTTAGTTCGAGAAATCACTTATGATGGCTCAGCTGCTGTCAACTGTACTGGAACTTTGTCGATTCAATGGGTATTGAATGGTATTACCTTTGGTCCTCAGACTGTTAATGGGATTAGTGGAATAGTTGCTCAACTAAATTCTTGGGATGGAAGTACAGCTTGGGCTTTATCTGGTACTAATATTGTGTTAGGTAATAACAATGGGAATGATCAAGTTTCTTATGGGAATTTAGTTATCAATTGTAGTGGTCAGCCCTCTAGTTCTGTACCCCCAACAATTACGCAAACAAGTGCAAAAGGCACTGTTCTTAATTTTAGTTCTACAGGCACTTATTCCTTAGTTGTAACAGAGAATAGCACAAATTGCAAAGATACAACTAGCATAGAATTGTATTGCATTCAGTCTAGCACGATTAGAGATACAGTAGTGTTAGGAACTAGTAAGCAGAATTGTAATATAGATTTGAGTCAAGTGCCTAATGTGAATACTACAGTTAATAATTGTGCAGCAGCAGGGACTGGAAATGCTACCTTTTCGATTTCGGGAAATTGCATAACTTTTACAGGGAATAGTGAAGGTAGTGATTTGGCTTGTATAGTAGTTTGTTCCAACACAGGTGTATGTGATACTACTTATGTATTCATAGAAGTAGTGCCTCCAATACCAACACCTCAAGCATATGATGATGCCATAACCCTACAAGATGGGCAAAGTAATGCTGTTGTTAATGTTTGTGACAATGATTCTATATTTACGAGCAGTTTTTCTATAGCTTTATTATCTGCACCTAGTTCCGGAAATATATCACAAAATGATTGTGAGTTTACTTATACACCTGATGCTGATTTTTGTGGGAAAGATTCATTTGAATATAGATTGGATAATGGGGCAGGAGTAAGTACAGCCATTGTTATAATAGAACGTCAGTGCATAGATTCTCTGATTGTATATGATGGGTTTTCTCCTAATGGAGATGGGTTTAATGACTTTTTTGTAATAAAAGGCCTAACACAATACCCTGATCATGAGATTTTAGTCTTTAATAGATGGGGAAATCGAGTGTTAAGAGCTACAGATTATAAGAATGATTGGGATGGTAAATTTAATGGCAGAGATCTTCCTGAGGGCTATTATTATTATTTAATTAATCTTAATGATGGAAATGGTGCCATCCTAAATGGGTGCACAATCTTGAGGCGGTAGAATTTTCTATTCAAATATTCTAAAAATTATCGCATAACATAGTGATTTATATACAATCATTTTGTTATTTTGCAGACAATCTAAATTCTGGTAAAACCTACTTTGTGCAAAAAGTGAAAAAATATTGATAATCAATTATTTAGACTTTTTATTAAAAGTTTTGTATATTGTTGGTTATCAAAGATTTAAGGGCGTTTGTTTTAGATTCCTTAAATCAGATACCCCAAAATGCATAAAGTATTCAGTAAAATAATTAAAGTTTAAGTGTCAATGAAGCGAATTGCATATGCGTTTTTTGCTGTAACTATTTGTTGTTGTTTTTTTGCAACTACTGGCCATGCACAGTTGGCTAAAGCCAATAAAATGTTTAGAGAACTAAACTATAGAGGTGCAGCGGATTTGTATGAGACTGTATTATCCAAAAAAACAGTTCCCGAAGCTCTATTTAATGTAGCAGAATGTTACAGGAAGATGGGGAATTATCGAAATGCAGAGCATTGGTATGCTCAAGCTATCTTACATCCTGAGGCTACTCCCGAAATGTTCTTCTATTTAGGAATGGCTCAATTGTCTAATGGTAACCCACAAGCTGCTAAACCTAATTTTGAGCAGTATTTGGCAGGTATCCCTGAAGCGATAAGAGGACCAAAACTTATCGCAGCTTGTAATGATACTGTGCGAAAAGAACTGATGAATGCAGGTGCATTGTATCAAGTTGGTCCAGTAGATGCCTTGAATACAAAGTTTGATGATTTTGGAGCAACTTTTTATGGAAAAGGAATTTTGTTCTGCTCAGAACAAGATACAGGAACGGTTGCTAAATACCGTAGTGCTTGGACAGGTCGTCCATTTGTAGATCTTTTTTATGCCAAAGCTAGGTTGATAGATGAGGATAAAAAGGAGTTCAAGTATGGAACTATAGAAAAATATCATGATAGACTAAATACTCGATTACATGATGGGCCAATTTGCATGACTGCAGATAAGCGTAAAATGTACATCACTCGAAACGCAATCAATAAGAACAAAGCTAGTTATAGTCGTAATGGATTAATCAATCTTCAGATTATGGAGACAGAGCGTACTTCTAGTGGTTGGTCAAAACTAAAAGCTATTAACATTAATAATCCAGAATATTCTATAGCACATCCTGCAATGAATAAATATGGAGACAAAATGTATTTTGCTTCTGATATACCTGGAGGTTTTGGAGGTTTTGATTTGTATGTATCCTATTTAGAAAATAATGATTGGAGTCATCCAATCAACCTAGGACCAGAGATCAATACTGAAGGTGATGAAGTGTTTCCATTTGTTACAGAAGATGGAGAATTATATTTCTCTTCTGATGGGCATGTTGGTTTAGGTGGTTTTGATATTTATACAACAAAAGTAAGAAAAGGTGTTTGGGATGAAGTAACCAACTTAGGCAATCCTATCAACTCATCTAAAGATGAGATCACTTTTGTAATGGATTCTACAAAACTGTTTGGCTATTTTGCTTCTAACCGTGAAGGTGGAAAAGGATTTACTGATATCTATTCTTTTACTAAACTTACTGTAGAAGCAGAAGTTTTAGTGTTTGATAGAACTACAGGAAGAGGAATAAAAGGTGTGACCATGACTAGTGAATGCTTCCCTAAATCAGAGTTTGAAACAGATATAGAGGGTAAAGTTTATATTCAATTACCATTAGATCGCAATTGTAAGTTTATAGCTAGTTCTGCTCAATATGGTGAAACCGAAGTGGATGTATCTACCAAAGGATATGTTATTGGCTCTAATCTGTTTATACAAGTACCATACAATGAACCTAAATTTGAGTTTAGTGTCAATGGAACGGTCAAAGATTTAGTGACAGGAGAACCTATTACAGATGGGCAAGTAACTTTGCTATCAAGTTGTAGCTCCGAAAACCAAACAGCTGTAGTTGATGGTGATGGTAAATACGCTTTTGATCTAGAGAATAACTGTTGCTACGTGGTTAAAGTGGTTAAAGATGGCTATTTCACAACAACCTCAAACTTCTGTACCAAAGGGTTGAATGAATCGAAAGTGTTTGAGACAGAAGGGAATATCAATATGGAAAAATTCTTAACTCTAGATGATATTGAAGAATTGGGATTGGATACAACTTCTATCTATAGAGTTGAAAATATTTATTATGGTTATGATCGTTCAGATGTAGATAGAGAGTTATCTACAGATTTGGATAGATTATTGACTGTAATGGAGGAAAACCCTGATTTTGCAATAGAAATCCGTTCTCATACAGATGCTAGAGGTAATGCAGAGTACAATGAAACCTTATCAACTAGAAGAGCAAAATCTATTGCAGATTACTTGATAGAGAATGGTGTAGAAGAGGATAGAGTGAGTTATAAAGGTTTTGGAGAAACAAAACTTGTAAATGGTTGCTCAGATGGAGTGCCTTGTACAGATGATGAGCATAGAATGAATCGTCGTACTGAATTTAAAGTGAAAAAACGTCGCTCTTCTTCTGAAGGAGGAAAATTGTAGGGAACATAATGTATAAGACAGTTATTAGCATTATGTTAAAGCATGTCTGAAAAACGGAAAAGGTGAAAAAAGCATGTGACTTATTTTCACCTTTTTTGTATATTAAGAAGAGTGTGAAATTTATTTAGATTTAAATTAGTATATCTTCAAATTAGTAGATTAACTTGAATAATATTATGATATTGAGGTTTTTAGCAGTTTTTTTTGTGTGGAGTTTGGCAACAATGAGCAATGCTCAAAATATAGAATTAAAAAAAGCAAACGAGTATTTTCAGTCTTACTTATTCAAAGAAGCAATTCCTTTATACGAAAAAGCATTAGCTACTGATCCTTACCAAGAAAAGGCCTTAGTAAATTTAGCCCAATGTTATTGGTATACCAACAATCCCCAAAAAGCAGAAACCTGGTTTGCTCGAGCTATTAAGTACCAAAAAAATCAGAAATTTATATTCCACTATGCGCAAGCACTTAAGATGAATCGAAAGTACGATGAAGCCAGAAAGTGGTTTTTGAAGTATGCAAAGATTGATTCATTAGCCGGACAGCATTTTGCTTATACTTGTGATTTTGCACAAAAACACCTTAGTCGACTCAATTTTACATTTAAGGTAGAACCAGTTAAGGCAATAAATTCCAAAAGCTCTGATTATGCACCTACATTTTATCGAGACGAGCTTATTTTTACATCATCAAGAAGTGTTGCAGTAGAGAAGCAAGGAGAAGTAATTTGGACTAATGATGCCTTTAATCAACATTACAAAGCAATCAAAAATAATAGAGATAGCATTGTTAATGCTAAAACATTGAGATCTTTTATCGGAAAAGATATCAATGACGCTCCTATGAGCTACAATCATAAAGAGGACCAAGTCGCTATTACTTCTAATAACTTTATGGAAGGTATTAGACATATTGATGGAAGTGGACTAATGATGGATATTTATCTATATGAGTCTAAGTCCATGAAGGAATGGGATCATAGCACAGAGCAGTTTTTTAATTTTAATGCAACAGTTAATACTAAAATCCCTTATTCTACAGGACACCCATCTTATTCTATAGTAGGAAATGCTTTATATTTTACTTCTAACCGTCCAGGTGGTGTGGGGGGCTATGATATCTATGTATGTTATAAAACATCTAGGGGATGGACTCAGCCTAAAAATTTAGGTTACCCTGTAAATACGCCTGGTAATGAAATGAGTCCTTTTGTAGACGAAAAAGGGCGACTGTTTTTCTCTTCAGATTGGCATGAAGGTTTTGGCGGTCTAGATATATTTACAGCAGAACGCCTTTCTTTTGGTTGGGGAAATATCCAAAACTTAGGTAATAAAGTCAATTCCTCTTATGATGAAATGTATTTTATATTTAAGTCACAAAATCAGATTGGCTATTTTTCATCAAACCGTCCAGAAGGAGAGGGAAATGAAGATATTTATAAAGTAAAACAAATAAAAAATTTTGTAGGACGCAGCCGAGCAACTTTGGCTGAGGGCGAAAAGTTTACTTTTGGTGATGAACTCTTTAAGGCAGGACAATATACCTTGTCTAACACCAATAGCCCTGAAATTTATGAGTTGTTGAGTAAACTCGTTGATAATCAAGATAAAATCATCCAAATAAACTCCTTTACAGATGCAAAAGGTAGTGCTAAGAACAATTTAGCCTTATCTCAAAAAAGGGCTAAAGGCTTGACCGATTTTTTAATTAAAAAAGGAGTCAACCGAAATAGAATTCGTTATCAAGGTTATGGAGAAGATTATTTGATCAATGGCTGTAATGATAGAGCTAACTGCACCGATGCACAACATAGCGTAAATAGGAGAACAAAAGTTATTGTTGTAGGACATTTTGATGCGACAGGAAATCCTGTTGTGTCAATAAATGGGTCTCCTGATCCTAAAAAATCAACAGCTACTTACAGCAATACCTCAACTAACAAAACAACGACTTCTAAAACATCTAGTAAAACGTCTACAACTAAACCTGTTCGAAAATCTCATTATGCAATTGGTGATGTTATAGAAGTAGCTAATGTGTATTATGAACATGGCAAATCTCGTATTGATGAGAGAAAATCTCCTGGCTTAAAAGAACTAATAGAAATCCTAAAAGAGCATCCTCATGTTGTTATAGAAGTAGGAGCACACACAGATGCAACAGGCTCTTCTAAATATAATTTAGAACTATCTGAAAAACGTGCAAAATCTGTTAGAGATTATCTAATTAAAAAAGGGATCTCAGAAAATCGTCTGAAGCATAAAGGCTATGGAGAAAACAAATTGCTTAATAGGTGTAAAGATGGTGTGAAATGTTCAGATAAAGAGCATGCAACAAACCGTAGAACAGAATTTAAGGTAGTAGGTCAGAAAGGGTTTAAAGTAGGAGACATTATCAAGGTAGATAATATCTTTTATGAACTCAACAAATCCAAACTAGACATGGATAAATCGAGAGGATTGCAAGAAGCTGTAAAAATTCTTAAAGATAATAAGATCAGTGTAGAAATAAGATCTCATACTGATGCTCAAGGTTCCTCCAAATACAATTTAGAATTATCTGAAAAGCGAGCAAAAGCAGTTTATAACTACTTGGTAACTAACGGTGTAAATAAGCATAGGTTGAAATATAAAGGCTATGGAGAAACCAAGTTACTTAATAAGTGTAAGGATGGTGTGAAATGTTCAGAATCTCAACACAGGGTCAATCGGCGTACAGATTTTAAAGTGATTGGTTTAAGATAACTACATGTCCTAAGATTAAATAGCTGTAAAACAGAAGACTATATCTTTTAAAAGTTTTTCGGAACCTAAGAGTTGGCTATTGCTCATCCATTAGAAATATTAGGCATTCTTTTATAAAACTCAATAAATAAGAGGGTGTATAGGCACAACAAATCAAGTATTTCATACGTATTTTATAAAATGAATATTTTATAAAAATCTAGGTAGGTGGAATATTTAACTGATTTTAAGTTGATTATCGAAATTAATCATTAAAATAGCCCTTTATTTATACCAATAAGCTTAGAAGGATAGTAGCAAAATTATTATTTTGTTCCTATTCTTTTCATTTACTGTTAAATAAGAGGTAACAACTTTTAGTTAATGGGTATAAAGTTAAAGACCTGATCTCCAAATGATAAGATTTTTGTTATATCATTATAAAAAAAACGGAAAGCTACTATAACAGTTTTGACGATTAGATTATACTGTGCTTAGAACAAGCTTCCAGAACTTAAATAGATAAAAATATACTCTTCCTAAATATTCGAAGACTTCATAAAAATTGACCTATGAGAAAACTGATACACATTTTTTTGATGACATTGAGCATATTATTTCTTGCAGATTTTTCGACTGCTCAAGTTGTATATGTAGATGTTAATCCAGATGAAACTGTTACAGGGGCAAGTCCTAAACAATATGATTTAAATGGAGATGGAAAAGAGGATATTCTCTTCTTTATAAAAACAGGTTTCGGGCAATTTTGTACACCTGTTAGACCTACCTTTAATTCAGGAACCTTGGCAGTAGAATCAGAAATTATATCTGCAGTTAACCCTGTTATTGATAAGCTAGCATTTAATGCTAGCATTAATTCAATAGAAAACTTTGCTGCAGGAAATACTGGTTTTTGTGCAGCATGTATTCGAGCTAATTTCCCTTGGACAGGAGGAGCAACTGATGTCTATATTGGCTTTAGATTTAGACTGACAGGAGAGTCATCTCCTGACTGGCATTATGGATGGGCTCTCTTAGATGTAAGCAGCACTATAGCTTCAGTTGTTGTCAAAGAATTTGGTTGGGAGACAACTCTAAATACTCCAATCTTAGCAGGGGATAAAGGTGTGGTTCCTGTAACCAGTATTTCTGTCCAAGGGCAAGGTGGAGCCACAACAATTAGCACTAATGGTGGCACTTTACAGATGGAAGAAACAGTTTTACCAGCAAATGCTACCAATAAGAATGTAACATGGTCGATAACAGGTGGTACAGGCTCAGGCACGATCAGCCCAACAGGTTTACTAACTGCGGTAAGCAATGGTACCGTAATTGTGCGAGCGACCGCACAAGATGGATCAGGAATTTTTGGAGAAACTACAATTACACTCAGTAATCAAATAGTATCTGTTACTAGTATAACAGTCCAAGGTCAAGGAGGCGCTACAACAATATCGACTCCTGGAGGTACTTTGCAAATGGAGGAAACAGTTTTACCAGCAAATGCTACCAATAAGAATGTAACATGGAGTGTAGATAATGCTAGTATAGGTTCAATCTCACCAACAGGCTTACTAACTGCAGTTAGTAATGGTTCTGTAACTGTATTTGCAACAGCGCAAGATGGTTCTGGGGTTTCTGGCTCTACAGTTATAACCATTAGTAATCAGCCAATTCTTGTGACAGGGATAACCGTACAAGGTCAAGGTGGAGCCACAACCATTACTACCAATGGCGGCACCTTACAAATGGAAGAAACAGTAACGCCTGTAAATGCCACGAATCAAGCAGTGACATGGTCCATAACTGGTGGAACAGGAGGTGGCACAATTAGCCCAACCGGTTTACTCACGGCCGTAACGAATGGTACAGTAATCGTACGAGCAACTGCCCAAGATGGATCAGGCGTATTTGGAGAGACAACCATTACCATTTCTAACCAAATAGTATTAGTAACAGGAATAACCGTCCAAGGTCAGGGAGGCGCCACAACAATAACTACCAATAGTGGCACTTTACAGATGGAAGAAACAGTAACGCCTGTGAATGCCACCAATCAGAATGTATCATGGTCAATAACAGGAGGCACAGGCTCAGGCACAATTAGCCCAACTGGTTTATTAACAGCAGTGACGAATGGTACTGTAATCGTGCGAGCAACTGCCCAAGATGGCTCTGGGGTCTTTGGAGAAACAACGATAACAATAAGTAACCAAATAGTATTAGTAACAGGAATAACAGTTCAGGGACAAGGTGGGGCGACGACGATAACTACGAATGGCGGCACCTTACAGATGGAAGAAACCGTAACACCTGTAAATGCCACAAACCAAGCAGTGACTTGGTCGATAACAGGAGGTACAGGCTCAGGCACAATTAGCCCAACCGGTTTATTAACAGCAGTGACGAATGGTACTGTAATTGTACGAGCGACTGCTCAAGATGGCTCTGGCGTTTTTGGAGAGACAACGATAACAATAAGTAACCAAATAGTATTAGTAACAGGAATAACGGTTCAAGGTCAAGGCGGCGCAACGACAATCACTACGAACGGCGGAACCTTACAAATGGTAGAAACAGTAACGCCCGTAAATGCCACCAATCAATCTGTATCATGGTCAATAACAGGAGGCACAGGCTCAGGTACAATTAGTCCAACTGGTTTACTCACAGCTGTAACGAATGGTACAGTAATCGTGCGAGCAACAGCCCAAGATGGTTCAGGGATCTTTGGCGAGACAACAATTACGATCTCTAATCAAATAGTATTAGTAACAGGAATAACAGTTCAGGGACAAGGTGGGGCGACAACGATAACTACGAATGGCGGTACCTTACAGATGGAAGAAACAGTAACGCCCGTAAATGCCACAAACCAAGCGGTATCATGGTCTATCACAGGCGGGACAGGTTCAGGCACAATTAGCCCAACCGGTTTATTAACAGCAGTAACGAATGGCACCGTAATCGTACGAGCGACTGCCCAAGATGGCTCTGGAGTTTTTGGAGAAACAACAATTACGATCTCTAATCAAATAGTATTAGTAACAGGGATAACAGTCCAAGGACAAGGAGGAGCAACGACCATCACTACAAATGGTGGCACCTTACAGATGGTGGAAACCGTAACGCCTGTAAATGCGACGAACCAAGCAGTGACTTGGTCTATCACAGGCGGAACGGGCTCAGGCACAATTAGCCCAACAGGTTTACTCACGGCCGTAACGAATGGTACAGTAATCGTACGAGCGACTGCCCAAGATGGCTCAGGAATTTTTGGAGAGACAACGATAACAATAAGTAACCAAATAGTATTAGTAACAGGAATAACGGTCCAAGGACAAGGAGGAGCGACGACCATCACTACAAATGGTGGAACCTTACAAATGATGGAAACAGTAACGCCTGTAAATGCGACAAACCAAGCAGTGACTTGGTCGATAACAGGTGGTACAGGCTCAGGCACAATTAGCCCAACTGGTTTATTAACGGCCGTAACAAATGGTACAGTAATCGTACGAGCGACTGCCCAAGATGGATCAGGGGTGTTTGGCGAGACAACAATCACGATTTCTAACCAAATAGTATTAGTAACAGGAATAACAGTTCAAGGACAAGGCGGCGCAACGACAATAACTACAAATGGCGGCACCTTGCAGATGGTAGAGACAGTAACGCCTGTAAATGCGACGAACCAAGCAGTAACATGGTCGATAACAGGTGGTACAGGCTCAGGCACAATTAGCCCAACCGGTTTATTAACGGCAGTAACAAATGGAACAGTAATCGTACGAGCGACTGCCTAAGATGGCTCAGGGGTGTTTGGCGAGACAAC
>JAAEPD010000198.1 GCA_024222455.1 Aureispira sp. | reverse complement strand
CTATAAAATTGAAAATCGCAGCATAATTTTTCCTTTATAATTGAAAAATCCTACACTAAGCTTGCTTAGTGCAGGACTCTTTTTGCCTTTACTTCTGAATATCCCTAAGTAACAATGATAATATATAGAAATAGCTGGAATAGAATGCCAATTATTTTGCTCAATAGTCCTTAAAATTGGATCTATTAGTTGGGGAGTAAATGAAGATGTTGCAACCGTTTTTCTAGAAAGAAACATGCAAGTGCTTCGCAATTTTTCAGCACAATAGGCCTGGTCTAGGCTGTCTGAAAGTAATTGTAAATCTATGGGAATAGTGCGTTTTTGATTCTCCGCAAAATTGAATTCTTCCAATTGCAATTTGAATTGTTGTTGGAGCTGTTGTTGGTCTTTTAGATTAAGAGTCGTGGCTTTTTTTTTGGTGCTTTTTAGTCGTTTTTGAAATAAGGTATCCAATTTTCGTTCTCGCAAGAATTTTAGTAAGTACAATTCAGCCTGCAAGCTATCTTGCTGGAATGTTTGATAACTCAAAAATCCTTCAACCACAACTAGTAATTTGTGTATCAGTTGGCGCATAAAATTCTCATTGTAGGACTTAGTAGGGAATAAGGTGCTCCATATCAGTTTTTTATCTGCACAGTCCTCTCTAAAACCAGTAACAGAGTTGGTTAGATAGTCATAGAGTTGCGACACATCTTCCCTTGTATTGTGCATAGGAGAGTTAACCCATTTATGGAGTAGAGAAATTTCTTTGCGTTGTAGGCTGCCTAATATTTTGAAGAGAGGAGATTTATTCAAATTATTAAAATATTTATATTTGAAATTGTTTTAAGATTAGATTTTAGGATAAATAGTGGTTTAGTGGCTTGATTTTATTAAAATAGTGAAATTTTTTATAAAAAATGTTCTTGTGAAGCTAATCTATTAAAAAGATATTTGTAATGAGATAAAATTTAGGAATCGTTGTTGAGGTTAATACAACTCTTTAAACCATTTATACATGAAAAAGATATACCAGTATATAGGAATTGTTCTACTCTTAAAATTACTAGGATCTTCTATGTTATTAGGGCAAGTACCTTTTTTTGTAAAGAGTGCACAAACAGATAGTCTTACTAAAAATGTGTTAGTAGAAGCATTTACAAGTGCAAACTATCCCAATGTTAATGTATTGGAAGGTAACTTGTACAATGATCTGAAAAATCATGGGTCCAATATTAATTATATCCAGTATCATATGGGAGCTTATGGTTCAGACCCTCTCCATGATAGAAGTGATGCACTTAATAATTCGAGAATTCTTTATTATGGAATTACCAATGCAGGAAAAACTACTATAAATGGTGTCTTACAGAATGGTCTCTATACTGTAGATTCTACAGTAATAGCACAATCCTCAAGTTCTAAGCCCTCTTTTCATATAGAATTGTCTCAAACACTTTTTACGGATAACACTATATCTGTATCTGCTAATATAAAGGCTCTAGATATTATGCCAATGGATGACTATACTGTTCATTTAGTATTGGTAGAGGATAACATACCTAGTTCTATCGCAACTATTCGTCAAGCAGTGGCTCTGCGCTCATTACCTAATCCTGCCGGAACTCAATTTAATCGTTCTTGGAATATAGGAGATCTAGTTAATATCAGCGAAACCTATGATTTTAATTTGTTGAACCAACAATCTCAAGCATTGAACTCAACGAATGTTAGGGTGGTTGCTTTTATTGCGAATAATAGTACACACGAAGTTTATCAATCTTTATCTTCTGATGTTGTTGATTGGAATTTAGAAGGCAAAAAATGGATTGAAGGAAATATTTATCATGATCTAGATGCAGATTGCCAAAAAGATAGTATAGAACTGTGGTCTGCTAATATAGGAATAGTAAAGGTAGAGAACAACTTAGCTTTAACCCCACCTTTATATGCTCAAGTAGATGCTGATGGGCATTATTATGCTTTTGTAGATTCAGGAGATTATAGGTTGAGTGTATTGGAACCTAATAGTTATTGGCAAGCTTGTTCTGGTACACTTATTACAACAACTAATTCTACCAATATACTTAACTTAGGTATACAAAGCTTAGTGCAAAGCCCCCTTCTAACAGTTGATATAGCTACTCCATTTATTAGGAGATGTTTTTCGGGAACATATACTGTCAAGTATTGCAACGATGGTACTGTAGATGCTACGAATGCCTATATAGAGATAGAATTGGACCCTGCTTTGCAAGTAACCTCTACTACAATTCCTTGGATTAGCCAAGTAGGCAATTTATATAGATTTGATATAGATACTGTGGCTGTGGGAGAGTGTAATAGCTTCTATATAAGCTATGATGTAGATTGTGATAGTACTGTTTTAGGGCAAACACATTGTACCGAAGCTCATATTTATCCAGATACACTAGTGCTGCCTTTGACGGAGCCTAATATTATACTCTCTGTCAATTGTGAAGGGGATTCTGTTTTGTTTGATATCCAAAATACAGGGCAGGGAGATATGAATAGTGCCTTGGATTATTTTGTCACAGAAGACGAGATTATATTGCGTACTGATAATTATCAGCTCTTGGCAGGAGAGGGAAGAAGTATTCGAGTTCCAGCTAATGGTAGAACGTATTATATGCAAGCTGAACACCCTAGTGGACACCCTTATCATTCGATTGTTGTAGCAGGTTTGGAAGGTTGCGGAAATGGTACTTTTGTGCCTGGGTTTTTAACTCAATATCCATTAGGTAATGAACTGCCCTCTATAGATAGAGATTGTCAAGAAAATATTGGAGCTTATGATCCTAATGATAAAAAGGGCTATCCTGTAGGTTATGGTCCAGAACATTATATAAACAAAAATCAAAAACTTAGCTATACTATACGTTGTCAAAACACAGGAACAGATACTGCTTTTACTGTTAAGATAGTTGACCATCTGGCACCATCTTTAGATTTGAGTACACTCAAAATGGGAGCTGCAAGCCACCCTTATACTTGGTCTGTAGAAGGTCGTTTGTTGGAGATTGTTTTTGATAATATCCTATTGGTAGATAGCAATACTAACGAGCCAGGATCACATGGTTTTGTGCAGTTTGAGATAGACCAAGTGCTCAATAATTCGATTGGCACTGAAATAGAAAATACGGCAGCTATCTACTTTGATTTTAATGAACCTGTCATAACCAATACAACATTGCATACAATAGGGGAGCGTTTTATTGTAGTTGCTGATGAGGAAAGTGAAGAAAAGGATACATCTAAAAGTTCTATGGATGCTGACAATTCTGCTCCTGTAGAACTGCTGATTAGTCCTAATCCTTTAGCTGATTTAGCTACAGTTACAGTCAAAGGAGGTGACTATGAGCAAATTCAATTTGTGCTGTACGATATGGCAGGCAAAAAACTAAGAGATATTAGGAGTAGTCAATCTACCTTTGAGTTGGATGCAACTCATTTATTCAAAGGAATGTATCTTTATCGAATCATTGGGGATGGAGAGGTCATTGGTTCAGGTAAGCTGATTGTGAATGATTAGAAAACATTAGATATAAATATAAAATAATTGAAAACTTCGGAAAAGTCATTTAATAGTTTTAAATAAAGTTTGAATCTCCTCTAGGGAGAGGTTTTGTTCCTTAAAGAAGCG
>JAAEPD010000197.1 GCA_024222455.1 Aureispira sp. | reverse complement strand
GAACTTTATCGCAAAAAATAGCAACAGGTAGCTCACGCCATTGGCAACCAGTTTTTAAACGATAAATAACCGCTTTAACTATTCTCCAAAGAGGAACTTTTGTATTTCTTCCTCGATGAGATGTTGCTAAATGGATTAATAAGTGATTTGTTATGAACTTTTTTGATAATTTTACATACATGTTGCAAGTCGTTTTATTGTTTGTGTAGGAACCAACAATTTAAACTTTTTGCAACATATTTTTTTAGCTAACTTTTCTAGCTAATCATTAGAGTTAATTAGAAAAAGTTGATTAATCGCGCGCCCACGTATGAGAGGATTTATAAGCCCGAAAAGGGCTTTGCACTCGAAAGTTGTGGAGCGCTGTACAAATAAGCATGACTTGATCTCTAAAATTAGAGTTATTGTGACGACAAAGCTCCTTGACAATCCGACAACGTTTTATGCCTGAGATAGCATGTTCAATTGATATTCTCATGCTTCCAACATAGGCATTAAACCATCTTGCAACATCACTTAATTCCTTGCCTCTTGGCTTTTTGATTGGTTGCTGTATGTGGACCCCTGGAGGAGCATAACCTTGAAAACCTTTATCTTGACGAAGGTATATTCCTTCAGGAAAAGTACAGTTTTCTTCATCAGCAATTCGCTTGTCAAATACCGTTCCATCACGTGTCTGGCTTAAGAACAAAATTTGCTGACTATTAGCACCAATTAAGTTGTTTTTTATCGAATGTCTTTTTTTTTGTTGCTATATTGATTTCCCTGAACATCTTGGTCAGAGTTTCGATGTATACTGCGTTCCGTTACGTCTTGACTATAAGAATCGTCACCAAATTCTTCTAGTAATTGTGCTAACTTATGACCTTCTCGTAAAGGCACAACTCCTAGTTGTTTGAGACTTTCTAATAGCGAAGGTTGAAGTAGTTTCATCCAGATACTAACTTTTGCTTGAGACAACCCAAAACTGGCTGCTTGAAATTGCTGCAAAGGGTAATTTTTTAAATAAACCAATGCAAATAATAATTTGTCTTCGACAGTAGCTAATGTTTTGGTGTCTTGCTCTGGTCTAGCATTTGGAAACTTACGTTTTTTACCTTCCAATGTGTGCCAGCGAAAATAACGAACCCATACACCATAAAACACGGATAGAAGTTTTTCAAACTCTTCTATCTTTAGGCTCGTTAGGGACAAAAAATTTGTCGGATTCTGTTTTAAGTTATCATAGTTCATACTTTGAATATACGAACAAATAAGCCTGTCTTGCGTATGCATGCGCGCGGTCAGGATTTATTCCTAATAATATCTATTTTTAAACAACTTCTATATATTAACTTCATACTACTAGACATTTTGATTTTTTGACTAAAAATATTTCTACATCCTTAGCATAGTCTAATCTCTAACAATCTAATGTCCAGTAGCTATGTATTAACTAATTAAAAAAAATCCAATGAAATCAATAATTCACGTCAGTAAAAACACCCTAACTGTTATACTGTCTTTGTTCATTACAACTTGCTTTGCTCAATTAGAAAATGGGCCTAAGCTTTCTGCTAACACTGCACAATATCTTTGGAAACAAAAGAACTTGTATAAGCATACCAATCAAATTCTAAATGAATGTGTATATAGACAAGATGCAAATGGTACAACGTATTTGGCAACTCTTATTAAGGTTAGCCCAAGTATAGATGTTAGCGATTTAAAAGATTTAAAAATCAAGGTTGGTTCAAAATCAGGAGATATCTGGACAGCCTATGTTCCTCTTGAGCATGTAGAGGCGTTTACTCAAGTAGCAGGAATAGAATATATTGAAATTGATAGACCTACTGGTATTTTTATGGATAAAGCTCGTGAAAAAACATTTGTAGATAGTGTTCATAATGGCATCAATTTACCTCAAGCATACAAGGGTGAAGGTGTTGTTGTAGGAATTATTGATGCAGGTTTTGACTATACACACCCTGCTGTTTTTGATACTAGTTATACTCATTTTAGACTAAAAAAGGTATGGGAACAAAAAGGCACAGGTACACCTCCTAGTGGCTTTGCTTTTGGGGCAGAATACTCAGACTCTGCATCTATTTTTGATCAAGAAACCGATATGGCAGCATTCTCTCATGGTGCTCACGTAGCAGGTATTGCGGGAGGTTCTGGCTATAGAGGGACTGGTGGAAGTCATCAGTTATTCAAAGGAATGGCCTACAATAGTGATTTAGTTTTTGTAGGTATTTTACCTGCTCAAAGTGTTTGGCAACAATCTGGCCTAACAGACCTGATGGATGGTATAAACTATGTTTATGATTATGCTGCATCTGTCAATAAACCAGCTATTGCAAATATCAGCTGGGGAGGGCCTCTGGGGCCTCGTGATGGTACAAGTTTATTCTCTCAAGGTTGTGATAATGCTACTGGAGTAGGAAAAATTCTTACGCTATCTGCAGGTAATAATGGAGGAAGTAAAGTGCATTTGCAAAAAAACTTTACTTCTACAGACACCATAGTTCATACCATAGTTGACTTTTCTAGTAGCCTCCCATCTAAAACGAATTGGGTGGATGTCTGGGGAGGACCTTCTGACAACTATTGTGTAAAGTTTAAACTACGCAACACTCAAGGACAAATAGACTCATCTGCTCAATACTGTATTGATGACTCCACACATCAAATTATTCTAATAGGTAATCAAGGAGATACTTGTTTCATTACACTTACTAGTGAAGCTGTTGCCCTTAATGGTAAAACACACATGTATTTAGATATCTATAATAAAGCATCTGAGGATTTAGAAATGATTGTTACTAGTCAAAATACATCTATTGACATGTGGAATGGTTATATCTATGGTGCAAGAGGATATTATCCAGGTTTCACTAAAAAAACCTATTCTTTCTGTACTAATGGAGACGATGTCATGTCTTCTTCTGACATGGCTGCAACAAATTCAGCTATAGCCGTAGGAGCTTATGTTTCTCGCAATTTTTTCAATAACAGCTCTGGTTCTTCTTTATCTTTTGGGCAGTCTATTAATAGAATAGCTAGTTTTAGTAGTCTTGGACCTACAGCTGATGGTAGAACAAAACCTAATATCACTGGTCCAGGTTCTGCAATAGCTTCTTCCATAAATTCTGCTGATGTAGCTTTTAATAGTGGTGGTTCTAGTTATTCTTTGGTTGGTCTTAAATTTACATCACCATTAAATGGAAAAACGTACTCTTATGCCTACCTACAGGGAACCTCAATGTCTAGCCCTGCTGTTGCAGGTATTGTAGCTTTGATGCTTCAAGCTAACCCTAACCTTACACCTACACAGGTACAAACCATTCTGTATAATACAGCAATACAAGATTTCTATACAGGTACTCTCCCTTCAACAGGGGATAATACTTGGGGTTGGGGAAAGGTAAATGCGTATCAAGCAGTAGCTGCTGCTTTGACTCTGACAGGGATACATCATGAGGCATCACCAACATCATTAGAGGGACTTTTATATCCTAATCCATCTAAGGGCAATTATGCTATTGAACTAAATGCAGAGAAAGATGAAATCATGAACCTTTCTCTTATTGATGTACAGGGTAGAATACTAGAAAGCATAGAATGGCCTGTAGCCAAAGGTTCTAATACTTATCAAGCATATTGGGAACATCTTGCTGCTGGAGTTTATTTTGTCAAGCTTAAAGGACAGACTGGGGAACTCAATATTAAGATCATTAAAGAATAAGACACTACACCAATTTACTTGATTGCCTGTTCTTAACTGATATTATGCAAAGAGCAAGAATTCACAACTAATTGCATGATAGAAGATAGGAATTAATGATTGCTATACCTTTTGTATAAAAAAAGTTTAATATTTCTAGTTCAGCTCAAGTTTAGAATTTGATGTGCCGTCCTGAAATAGGTTGACAAAAAAAAGCAAGAATAAATGTCAGCAAAAAGAGGAAAAGCGAACAGCAAAAAGTTTAAACTAGGGAAACGGCGAACATTTAGTGAG
>JAAEPD010000196.1 GCA_024222455.1 Aureispira sp. | reverse complement strand
TATCAAGCTTATCTAGACGCTATACCTGCAGCTGAAATTCCAGCTTAAAATATTTCTACCATGTAGAAACCAATACTATCAAGTGATAGTATATAATAACCAACGTTTAACTAAAACCAAATACAATGACGTTTTTATATACCCGTACCAATACGTGGAGTAGTACACCACAACCAAATGAAGAAACCATTAAGCTATGGGAGCATATCTCACAAAAGAAAAACTGGAGAATAACTCAACTGCCTAATGGATTTTTACAAACCGAATACAAAGACATGAACTCAAGTGAATGGGTTGATGTAACCAGAAGAGAAACAATAGCTGGAGCAGAGCAAGCGATAGATAGTTCTATTGAGCACTACACTAAAAAGCTAGAGTTTACCAAAGGACCGAAAGTTGTAAAAACCTTCGAATAGTATTCAAATCAATCATATTTAATCAAATCAAATGCAAGAATTAAAGTTAGTTAAAAACCTGACTTTTGGCGATACAGCTAGGAGTCAGGTATTAACTGGGGTAGAAAAATTAACCAACGCTGTTGGATCTACCTTAGGAGCAAGTGGAAAATGTGTTATACTAGAAGATG
>JAAEPD010000195.1 GCA_024222455.1 Aureispira sp. | reverse complement strand
TTAGATATAGTTGTGTCAAAAAAGAAAAATGAAAGTAAGTGGAGGTTGTTTTTCAATAAATTAAAAATGCGTACTTGGTCTAAATTGTGGTATCATTATGTTGGCTCATTTGATATTTATTGGGAATGGGATAAAAGGTAGCTACTCGAAAAATATGCTTTAACTATGGATAAAGATTTTAAACAAGCTCTATATACAGTATGTAAGGAGCAGTTGCAAGAAAAGGTAACCGCTCTCCAAAATGCAATGGAGGACATACAAAATTCTGCTAATAATGAGACTAAATCAAGTGCTGGTGATAAGTACGAAACAGGGCGTGCAATGATGCACCTAGAAAAAAATAAACTGGCTGGGCAATTGGCTGAAGTGATCAAGCAACAACAAGCTTTAGGGCAAGTAGTTGTAAATAAGACTTGTACAGAAGTAGAATTTGGAGCTTTGGTCAAAACCAATAAAAACCTACTGTTTATAGCTACAAGCCTAGGCAAGTTAATGTTAGAGAAGCAGTCTTGTTTTGTCATATCACCCAATGCTCCTTTGGGGCAAGCTCTCATGGGGGCTAAAGAGGGGGATTCTATTCCTTTTAGAAATCAACAGTTTAAAATCGTGAGCATTTTTTAAAACGAATAAAATTATTAAGTATGGAAAAACAGAAATTGCGATATAAACCAAGAGTAGTTTATTTCCTAAATACTAAAATGGGCCATCCTCAGAAGAGCTACTATTGGGTTGGTTATAGTAATGAAGAGACTCAAATAGATGATGAATTAGAGTTTGATGATACTATGAAAGCATCGAAGTTGTTTGGGAATATAGCGGGACTAGGGGCAGGGGCTATTGTTGTATCCGTTGTCTTTGTGATAGTCTTAGCTAGTTTTGCACAAGCCCTTTTCCCATTTTTAAAAAGTGGTCAGAATGATTATGGGGGAGGAACCCCTTTTATTGCTATTTTGCTGGGAATGGTGGTTATTTTTCTTATAAAGGTTGCGCTAGAAAAAACGCCTAATAAACGAACTTTGTATGGCTTTGATAAAGAGAGCATATTGTTATGCAAACCTTCAAAAAAGCTAATAATTCGTTATAAATCTATAAAGTCTATTGAAATAAATGGGAAGGATATTATTATCAAGACTAAAAAAGGTTCTAGAGAGTTCGTCTTAGAAGGGGTTGAGAATGTTACAGGGGTTCATACTCTATTAGAACAATTGGTGCAGAATATTCATAAAATAGATTAAAACTCATGTATATCTACATTAGGTAACCATTTTTTGAGCTGCTTTATTTTTCCTTCTGATAATATAGCATTTCCTAAAAACAAGACTTCCAAACTTTGTAGCTGCTCAATAGATTTATTGAGTTTAGCTAAGTTTTTTCCTTTTAGAGTCAACTTTTTCAGCTTAGGCAAAGCGGCTAACGTAGGGATGATTTTTTTTAGATTAAGATTATTGTTGCCTCCAATACTCAGTTGTTGTAGTTCTGTTAGCTTCATTACTGTCTTGGGGATAGTTGTCAGTCGGTCACTCAAAAGATGCAATTCTTGAAGTGTTCTAAGTTCCTCTATTATGGTAGGGAGCTTGTTTAGATTAGAGTTGTTGAGTTTAAGTATTCTTAATTTTTCTAAGGAAGATAGCTGTTGAAATACCTGAGAAAGGTCTAAATCTTGGTTATTACTCAAATCCAAAGTTTGAATATTTTGGAGCAGATAGAAATTTTGAGGTAGGGAATCTAACTTGTTATTACTCAGATCCAAATGTTGAAGTTGTCCCAAGTCACTAAACGAAGTAGGAAGCTTTTGCAGTTTATTATTGTTCAATTGCAACTCTTTTAGTTTTGCCAATTTTCCTATGCTTTCAGGTAGCTCCTCTAGTTTATTGTTTCCTAAGTTTAAGACTTTTAGTTTAGCTAAATTTCCCATGTCGATGGGCAATTTTTTTAATCTATTCCAATAGATTTCTAATCTTTTGAGCTCTTTCAGTTGTGTGATCGTATCTGGGAGTTCTTTTAGATTATTCCATCTAATATCTAATATTTGCAAATTTTTGAGCTGAGCAATGCTGTCCGATATGTATTTGATTTGATTATTGCTGGCAATCAGTTTTTGGAGTTTAGTTAATTGATATACCTCTGTTAGTTGTGTTGTGCACTGAGGCTTACACCCTTTGAGCTGGAAAGCATAAGTAATCAAAGGTGTGCTGTCTAATTCTGTGTAAACAGGCTGTTTAGCTAGTTCCTTAAGTGATAGTACTTGTGCTTGGCTAGGAAGCAGAAGGGCAGAGCAAAAAAGGACTAAATAGGTCAAATGAAAATTCATAGCAATAATCTAATTACAATAGGTTCAAGAGTTCCGTTGATGTCAATATACAAAAGATGTAAAAATAGCAATGGCTTATTAGGTTTTATTTTAATGTCCTCTAAATGGTTTAAATCCTCCGTCTTCAGACGGAAAAGACTTAAG
>JAAEPD010000194.1 GCA_024222455.1 Aureispira sp. | reverse complement strand
ATATTGATGGGAACGATGTAAAATTGTCCAGCCAGCCCCTAGCTCCTTCTTTATATTTTCTGTATCTTGCAATTTCTTATAATACATAGGAATCTCTGATTTTTTGTGCATATTAAATCTATGAGATTCCTATTGCTTTTCAAAAAAAAGTCACCCTCGAAAAATTCGGGATGACTTATGTTATTGGTTCATCTACATCTAACTTAGCTTTACCTTTTTTTAGTGATGTAAGTTGAATAGGTTTCAACTTTGATAGAATTGATACTTTGACAGGCATTGGCTTAACTTTTTTATCTATTAAAAAATAATTTTAGTCCATAATTTCCTTGCAAGGAGTTAAAACTGACAACTTCCTCAAAGTTGAGACTCAAAGCCAATAAATCACTTTGATTATCTCAGTAAGGGCAAGTTGTGTGTTCGTCCTTGTAGGTACAAACATAAATCCATAATCAATATATTTCAAGCCTATTCAATGAAGTAACCAAAATGCTCAGTAAATGGTAAGTTTTCTTCTGTAAACGGATTTTTCAAAAAATTGCCCTTTGAGAGAGAGCATAAAAAAAATAAACCTAGGGGTTAGAATATACCACTTCCAATAGGAAAACTACAGAATGTTTCTACAACCTCTCCATTCCTAGTACCTGCTCCCCAAGGCATTCCTAAGTTGTTAAGCCCTTCTAGATGGTTTCTCAATTTTTTAGCTAATTCTTTATCAGTTACATCTACTCTAATATCTTTCACTACCCCTTCTCGATCAATCGAAAAAGAAACATACCATCCTTGACGTGGTATCTGACCCCGCCCCACTTTTTCCAAAACTGGAGCATTTATATAATCATATAATTTCTGTCCTGAACAAATTCGTTTTTCTGCTGCATTCCCATCTATATCACTACAACCAGGAAACAAGGGCATTATAGCTCCACTTTCCTTCAGTTCCAACTGTCTTTCATAGACTCCTATATTGTGTAGATCAACTTCATCTACATTATCTAGCAGATCAGGAATCTCAAATTCCCAAGTTATGGGAGCTGCATCTTCGGCAAACTCACAACCTCCATCCTCAAAATCTGGTACTGATGGCACAGGAGAATACTGTTGCCCATCCCAAGTAGCTAAAGGACAATACATAGTAGGGATTATACGCTCCTTATAGACATAGCTAGTCATTCTTATATAGTCTTCATCATCGTCGTATCCAGCTTGTTTATTATCAGGAGAAGGAGATGATAAAAAGGTGCTTGCCTTAGCATCTGGTGCTTGAACTATACTTATAGCTCCTATCATTTTTATGGCTTCATCTTCCCCTTTACTTTCTTCCTCTGCTGCTCCTGTCACTGTTTTTGAACCACCATCAACATAAACCCAAGAGGAACAAATAAAAATTAGAACTATTGCTGTAGCAAAGCTTCCCATTCCTCTAAGCCATCCTTTATATCTTAACGCATTCCCACTTTGATACCCTTTGAGCAATTCTTGTTTAGCTCTCTCTTGGATATTCTTATTCTGTTTTTTTTTAAGCAAAAAAATAGTTAGGTACATTCCTAAAACGACTAAGCCAAAGGTCATAAAAAGCTGTACGCTAGTCAACTGCCAATATTCAAAAGATGTTAATATTATTTCCATGATTCTAATAGCTATTTTAGTGCAATTTTATTCGAATAGGCACATTATACCTAACCTCTACAGCTTGTCCACGTTGCATACCAGGTGTCCATCTTTCTGGGAGGTTATTCATTAGTTTTATTATGCGCAAGCCCTCCTTACCCCAACCGCTACCCGGATCTCTAAGCACCTTAGTATCCTTAATATAACCATCTCGCCCCACCACAAAACTCACTACAACTAGCCCTTCTATCTGATGATCTCGCCCCATTGGAGGGTATTTGATATTTTTATAAATAAACTGTAACATTTTTTGATCTGCACATTGTTTTTTACTGGCATTATCTCCATCTATATCTTCACAGCCTGGGAATCTAGGCATCTGCTCTACAATCGAAAAAACTTCAGGAGGAAGCGGAGTATCTGCCATATCATGATCTTCTAAAACATAGTCTTCCAAGATAAGCTCATCATCCACTCCTATTCCAGGATAACAATTTGTAACTTCCTCATCATCTGGCTGAACTGGCTCTATTACTAAATTACAAATAGGTTCTGGAGGAGGAGGAGGAACAGGCAATCTTCTATTTCTAATATGACTTTTTATTCTATCAAACTGTTCATCTTCACCATATCCAGCATCTCCTATACTGGTAGAAGGTTGAGCATGCCAAGTGCCTATGCCTCCAGCATTATTTTCAATTAGCTCTACAGCTCCAATCATAGTAATACCATGTTCCTCAGAATCTCCAAAAGAACCAGCTTGACAGCCTCTTTCTATAATATTGCTATCATCAGAATAAATCCAAGAAGAACAAAGTACTACTGCTACTATGGCAGTAACTGCACTCCCTAGCATTCTAAATGCTCTTTTAGACCGAAGGGCATTTCCATTTTGGTAACCTTTTAGATTTTCGTTTAAAGATAGCTGTTCTATCTTTTTCTGCTGCTTGCTTCTTAAGAAGAGTATTATTAAATAACCTACTAAGGTCATCCCTATTAGAGCCAATAATAATTGACTACTTGTCAGGCTCCAACTGTTAAGGTAAAATAGTATTGTTTTCATAATTTTTGAGGGTTATTTTATCCAGCGAATTTTGATGGGCAGATTATAACGGCAGCTAACAACTTTATTTCTTTGCTCTCCAGGTTTCCAAGGTTGCTTAAAAGTTGTATTCATCCTTTCTACAAGCCTTATAGCTTGTTGTCCTAAACAACCTTCTTTATCTCCCCTTTTCAGTTCAATATCTTCCACTAGTCCTTTTTCAGTTACCTTAAAAGAAACCACTAACATACTTATATCTGCATTTACAGAATCTACACAGGTCTCTATATTTTGATAGATATACTCCAAAAACTGTTTATCCCCATTTTCTTTTTGAGTATTATAATCTTCTCCTACTAGACCTGTTCCAATAAAAATGGGCATCTCTTCTGAATAATTTATTGTCCCATAAATCAGTAGCTCTTCATGCTCAGCATCTTCCTCTGATTTTGTCAACTCTTCTACCTCAGGATAAGGATTATACAATACAGAATCACCAGGTAAGGGCAATAGCTCATTAGCTTGAGCCACTGCTCCGCATAGGCAAACAAAGATTAAGGGTATAAAAATGCGCATTTTACTATTTTTAAGAATTCAAAAGTGGTTAGTATCTAAGAAGATGCAAGGATTTTAATTTTGGTTGGTTTGCTTAAGTTTATTCAGCTCTTTGTAGGCATTAAAAAATAAAAAAGAAGATCTGTTACTTAGCTTTATTTTGTATCGTACTATAAACTTTATATTATTATTTGAAATAGAGTGATTTATTTTCGTACCTTTGCAGCCAAATTGAACAAACAAGAAAATCATGCAAAAACAGAATATTAGAAATATCGCCATTATTGCGCACGTTGATCACGGTAAAACTACCTTGGTAGATAAGATCTTACACCAGTGTCAATTGTTTAGAGATAATGAAGAGTCAGGTGAACTGATTTTGGACAACAATGATCTTGAGCGTGAGCGTGGTATTACCATTCTAGCTAAGAACGTTTCGGTAAACTACAAAGGTGTTAAAATTAACATCATTGACACTCCTGGTCACGCCGATTTTGGTGGTGAGGTGGAGCGTGTATTGAATATGGCTGATGGAGTACTACTTTTAGTAGATGCTTTTGAAGGACCTATGCCTCAAACACGTTATGTATTGTCTAAGGCTATTGAATTGGGTAAAAAGCCAATCGTAGTAGTTAATAAAGTAGACAAAGACAACTGTCGTCCAGACGAAGTTCATGAAGACGTTTTTGAATTGATGTTTAACCTAGAGGCTACTGAAGATCAGTTAGAATTTACAACTGTATACGGTTCGGCTAAAATGGGTTGGATGGCTGCAGACTGGAAAAATCCATCTGATGATGTTACTTTCTTATTGGATACAGTATTGGAAGATATTCCTGCTCCTATCAACAAAGAAGGAACTGTTCAAATGCAGATTACTAATATTAGTTTCTCTAAATATATTGGTCGTATGGCTATTGGTAGAGTAACTCAAGGTACTCTAACGGCCAATACTCCTGTTAGTCTAGTGAAAAGAGATGGTAGCATCAAGAAAGTTAGAACTAAGGACCTTTATGTATTTGATGGTTTAGGTAAAACTAAAGCAGAACAAGTCGTTTGTGGTGACTTGTGTGCTGTGTTTGGTATCGACGATTTTGAGATTGGTGATACTATTGCAGATATAGAAGATCCTGTAGGATTGCCTCCTATCAAGATTGATGAGCCAACGATGAGTATGTTGTTTACTATTAATAACTCTCCTTTCTTTGGTCAAGAAGGTAAATTTGTTACTTCTCGTCACTTGCGTGATCGTTTGTACAAAGAAACTGAGAAAAACTTGGCTTTGCGTATTGAAGAAACAGATTCTGCTGATTCTTATATGGTTTTTGGTCGTGGTGTAATGCACCTTTCTGTATTGATCGAGACCATGCGTCGTGAAGGTTATGAATTCCAAGTTGGTAAGCCTCGCGTTATTGTCAAAATGATTGATGACAAAAAGTTTGAACCTGTAGAGGTTTTAGCTATTGATGTTCCTGATCATTTATCAGGTAAAGTGATAGAATTGGTGGCTAACCGCAAGGGTGATATGACTAATATGGAGCCTAAAGGTGAGTTAATGCACTTAGAATTTGATATTCCTTCTAGAGGAATCATCGGATTGCGTACCATGATCATTAATAGTACTTCTGGTGAAGCTGTGATGACTCACCGTTTCAAAGAATTTGCTCCTTGGAAAGGGCCTATCCCTTCTCGTAATAAAGGTACTTTGATTGTACACGAAACAGGAACTACTTTCGCTTATGCTTTAGATAAGTTGCAGGATCGTGGTAAGTTCTTTATTGGTGCTGGAGTTGAAGTTTATGAAGGGCAAGTGGTTGGTGAGCATACTCGTGATAGCGATTTGGTTATCAATGTAACTAAAGCTAAAAAACAGAGTAACGTTCGTTCTTCTGGTGCTGATGACAAAGCTAAATTGATTCCACCAGTTATCTTCACATTAGAAGAAGCTATGGAATATATTGCGGTGGATGAATATGTTGAGGTTACACCTAAGAGTATCCGTATTCGTAAGATTTACTTGAAAGAACATGAGCGTAAGCGTTTCAACAAAATGATCAATGCTTAGTATAAACTAAGTTACTCACATAAATAAGAAAAAGGCTTTTGATTTAGATCAAAAGCCTTTCTTCGTATATAATTAGCACATTAATAATTAATACATCAATTAATTAACAATGTTTATCTACTTCTCAACTTAATTATTGGACAAATAACCTCTTCCAAGGAAATTCCACCATGTTGGAAGGTATTGTCATAGTACTTATTATAATAGTTATAATTGTTAGGATACAAGAAGAAACGATCACTCTTGGCAAAAATAAAGGTAGAACTCACATTTGGCCTTGGCAACTTTGCTTTTTTGGGATCTCGCACATCCAATACATCTCTACGATCATACTGCAAGTTTTTACCAACCTTATAACGCAAGTTCGTTGTAGTTTCTCTATCCCCTACAACCTTAGAAGGCTGACTCACACGAATACTTCCATGATCGGTAGCTATGAAGAGTTGAATATCCTTATCTGCAATCTCTTTGAGCGCCTCCCAAATTGGAGAGTGTATAAACCATGATTTAGTTAGAGAACGATAAGCTTTTTCATCACTAGCCAACTCCTTCAATATATCCATTTCGGTACGTGCATGCGATAGCATATCTATAAAATTATAGACAATAGCTGTAAAATCGTTTTGCATATAGTTATGGATATTATCCACTAAATCCTTTCCTGCATTGGTATTGGTTACTTTCACATAACCTGCCTTGATCGGGTTGCGGAAAGTACGACGCACTTGCTCATAAAGCAACTGATCTTCATATTGATTTTTACCGCCTTTTTCATTATCGTTCAACCACCAATCTGGATAATACTCATCTATTTCGCTTGGCATCAGCCCTGCAAAAATAGAGTTTCGGCTGTATTGAGTAGTTGTTGGTAATATACTGTAGAAGTAATCTTCCTCTATCACTCTATAATATTCAGAAACGATAGGTTCTATCATCTTCCATTGATCATAACGAAGGTTGTCCAACAATACAAAAACTGTCTTCACATCCTTTTTTACATCAGGAAAAACCATAGAACGCAAAAGGTCATGCGACATCACAGGAGCATCTTCATCCTTGTTGACCCAATCTAGATAGTGATTAGATACAAATTTAGAAAACTCTGCATTCGCTTCGTTCTTTTGAGTAGCAAGAATCTCTGACATATTGGTAGTCTTAGACTCATCTAATTTTAGCTCCCAATAAACAATTTTTTTATAAATTTCTGACCACTCATGAAAATCTAAACGCCCATTGATAGCCGTAAAAATCTTACGAAATTCTTGTTGATAATCTGTAGCTGTTTGCTCACGCACCAAACGATCAGAGTCAATCAACTTACGTAGAGTAGTTAAAATCTGAACAGGATTGACAGGCTTAATCAAATAATCACTAATCTGAGAGCCAATGGCTTGCTCCATTACACCTTCTTCCTCGTTTTTCGTGATCATCACTACAGGAAGGCTAGGCATAATCTCTTTGATTTTAGCCAATGTATCTAAACCACTAATCCCTGGCATACTCTCATCCAAAAAGACAACATCTATCTCCCCTAATTTTTCTTCTACTTCCTCAATAGCATCGTGACCATTAGATACTGTAATAACAGTATATCCTTTTTTCTCTAAAAACATGACTTGTGGCTTGAGCAAACGAATTTCATCATCGGCCCAAAGGATAGTTACATTCTCCATTTAGTAGGTGTTGTGTTTAATTAATAGTTCGTGTATTTTTAACTTTTGGAAGTTAAAAATAGCAGTAAACTTTTCTAATACTTTAATTATCAAACACTAAGCAAAAACAACTTAAATTAAATCTGCTTTTGATCATCAAATCATTAGAAAAACTTCATGAACTAATGTTTAATATTGTGTTTATAATGTTCTTCTTAGCTTTATGTACATTTAGTGTAAACATAATCACTAAGCAATTTAGTAAGTCTACCTAAAAATAAATTTAAGTTAACCTAAGATAGAAATAAAAGCTTTATTTCCCAATTTAGCCTCCAACTATAGCAAAAAGGAGCTTGATAGTCTAGCTACCAAGCCCCCTTGTAAGAAAGCATCCATCTGTTTTTTTTGCAAAGAATAGTTGTTTGTTGTTGTATCGTTGTGCTTATATAATGCTATTTGGTAAATTGGTTACAGTTTTTTTCTAAAAAAAAATTATATGTCATCAAAATCTACACAACTCCCCCTACAAGGACTCCTTATAGACAGTCTTCTTTTGTTGATGCTGCTAGCCCTTCAACAATTTGACCTTTGGATAGAAACCCATGTACATATTGTTTATTGGGGTTTAGGGATTTTGCAAGCATTGGCCTTGTTTTTTGTAATTAGTGGTGGTGCTATGAAAGACCCTAAAGTACCTAAAGGTTCTTTACTAGAACACCTTTTAATCCTAAAAACATTGATGTTACTCTTAGCTATAGGCGGTTTTATGTGGTTATTTTTGCCAGCACTAATGACCAATCAATGGGGAGTATTTATGCTTAACTTCTTTGTAGTTCTTTTTGGAAGCTTAATAGCCTTTGCTATGGGAGAAGAACGAGCTAAAAAAAAGCAGTCTCTTGCATTTGAAATGCAAGGAACTATCATTATTAGCATTTATCTTTTAGTATCTGAAGCTATCTTATATTCAGCAGCACATATTTACAATATACCATTAGGAGTTATTTTACTTTGCTTGGGGCTCTCCTATCTACCTATTCGATTTCTAATGATTTTTAAGCCCCCTTATCATAATATAGAACTACTAACCTCAACAACTTGGTTTGTTTATTTTATCGTCAGCTTAACCTAACTATTTTATAGTAAAAAAACTTAATCATGTCTGTAGAAATCGTAAAAGTACTCATTTTACTATCTGGCATTGCCCATATAGTACTATCTGTTGTTAGTTCTGTTATCCCCAAAGCCCTCAAATGGAAGGAAGGTCTCCAAGATTTGCAACCACTCTTAAGACAAATGTTTTGGACTTATGCTGCCTATATCTTAGTTATTAATTTTTGTTTTGGGCTAGTCTCTATTTTTGGAACAGCAGAATTGGTCAATCATTCCTTTTTGGCCAAAAGTGTTAACCTCTTTATTGCGGTTTATTGGTTGGCTAGAGTCTTTATTCAGTTTTTCTATTTTGACAAGACGGATGCCCCAAAAGGATTAATCTTCACACTTGGAGAGGTTGCCTTAGTTGGACTGTTCATTGGTTTTACGATTGTATATTCACTAGCCTTCTTATACAATATGTCATGGATTTAACACTGCTATTACTACTGTCTTGGGGCATTCTATTATTGATAATTGGGTATGCGTTGTGTTTTATTCAAAACAAAAAATTGGCTCGACTCCTTTCTTGGGGAATTATAATCTCTACCACCATTTTTTCAGTACTCGTTAGTCAAGATAAACCTGCCTTGTATAGAATGATTACTATTGTGAGCTTGCAATTGATCTCTATGAAGTCTATTGTAATGGTAGAAACTTATTCAGGAAAGCCCCAATTAACCATTTTTCAATGGCTTTGCTTTGCAACTACTTGGTTTGGAATGCGCCCCAAACTCTTTGAGGCCTTAGTATCTAAACCTCTTGATGGGATAGGAGCTTTATTGTTCAAAAGTCTTTCTAGAATAGCTTTTGGCTTCTTTTTGCTCTTTATCTCTACTAAAACAGAAGAACTTTATATTGACCACTTCTACATCTCAGACTTACTCATGTTAGCGGGAATGAGTTTCATCCTGCATTTTGGCATCTTGAATTTAAGCACCTTAGCTTGGAGGATTTTTGGCGTAAACCTTAACGAGCTTTTTATATCACCATATAAATCAAAATCACTCAAAGAGTTTTGGGGTAAACGATGGAATATGGCTTTTTCGGAAATGACCTCTTTGATTGTCTACAAACCGTTGATTGGAAAAGTGGGAAAAGCGACTGCAATGATTGCGGCCTTTTTGGTTTCGGGCATTTTGCATGAAATTGCTATTTCGCTACCTGCTCAAGCTGGTTATGGATTGCCTTTACTATTTTTTGTAATTCATGCTATTGGAATGACACTAGAGCGACAAGTCAATTTTGTAAAAACCATTACAGAACATAAAATCTATGCTCGCATTTGGGTCTATGCTTGGTTACTCTTGCCTATGCCTTTGCTCTTTCACCCTTCTTTTTTGGAGTTAGTGATTAGACCATTGCGAGCAATTCTGTTAGGATTTTGGAGCTAAATTATTCCTCCTCTATACTCACTAGGGTTCTTCCCAAAACGTTTTTTGAATAGAGCCGAAAAAGTGCTTAGTTGTTTAAACCCAAATTGATAAGCTAAATCAGAAACAGAAACCCATTTACCATCTTCTAGTGATTTTCGAGCAGCTTGTAGTTGTATCTCTCTAAGAAATTTTGCAGGAGTTAAACCTGTTATTTTTTTAATCCTTCGAGTGAGTTGCCTTGCTCCAATAAAATTGGATTGTGCTAGTTCTTCTACAGAAGGAATACCATCTTCAAGGTTTTCTAAGACCTTATTTTCAATAGTTTTAATCCATTCTCTATCCAATTCAGAAACTACTTTTTCCTGTTTTGGAGAATCTACTTTACTGGGTTCAACAGAAGGTTTAGTAGATGCTTCCGAAGGATCTTTATTTTCTTTTGATATGATCTCCTGCCAACTTTTGCGTTGATGATAATTGTACAACAAGTTTTGAGTCCGTACCAATAATTCGGTTACCGAAAAAGGTTTAGTCAAATAATCATCTACACCGATAGTCAAAGCATTTAGCTTATCCCGTTCTGTGGCTAGAGCAGTGAGCATTACCATTGGTATTTTATGCCATTCCGTATGCTCCTTTATCTGTTTGAGCATGGTTAAACCATCCATTTCTGGCATCATGATGTCCGATACGATAAGATGAATATCAGTATTGTGTTTTTCTAATAAAGCGATTCCCTCCAAGCCATTTTGTGCCAATAATACTTTCTGATAACGCTCTTGCAATACTTTTGCTATAAAATTGCGCATATCTAAATTATCTTCCACCACAAGAACAGTAAAATCAGTACCAATACTTTCTATGGGTTCATTTTCTAGAATTTCCTCTTTCACCTGACCTATGACTAACCGTTGCCTCTCTACTTCTTTTTTAGGGAATTCAAAATAGAACTGGCTCCCCTTTGACAATTGACTTTTTACATAAGTTTTGCCTCCCATCAGTTTAGCAAATTCGGAAACCAATGCTAATCCAATTCCAGTTCCTCCATAGAGTTCTTGATCAGCATTTTTTGATTGATAAAATCGCTCAAAAACATGGGGTAAATCATTGGGGTCAATGCCTTTGCCTGTATCACTAACCACTACCCTTAGAGTATCCTCAGTGTCTTGAATAGACAAACAGACTTCACCTCCTTTTTTAGTAAATTTTATAGCATTGCTCAAAAAATTATTGACTACTTTTTCCATCTTTTTTCGGTCAACCAATGCATACATTGGAGATTTACTCAACTTTAGTTGAAGTTGATAAGCTATACCTAAGCTATCAAGCTGCGGAATAAAAGCATTAAAAGTATCCTCAAAAAATAGGTTTAACTGTGTTGACTCTTCTAGCAACTCCAATTTACTAGCTTCTAATTTGGAGAGGTCTAAAATTTCTTCAATCAATTGCATCAAACTTTTACCGTTCCGTTGTATGACTGTTAACTGTTCTCGAACAGTTGCTTCCTCCCATTTATCGGGTTGATCTAAGATGTACGATAAAGGTCCCAGAATCAAAGTTAGTGGAGTCCTCAATTCATGAGATATATTTGCAAAAAACTTAGATTTAACTTTATCCAAAGCCCTTAGTTCTTCTGCTTGGCCTTCTATCAGTTTTTTATCTTCTTCAATTTGTGCAGTACGCTCAGTTACCAAGTCCTCCAATTCTCTTTGACGTTGGATTAAACGTTGTGTTCTAGATCTTACGATAAGATATATCAGTCCTATCAAAAAGAAAACAACCAATATCAAAAACCAAGTTTGCAAGTAAAATGGTTTTGTTACATAAATAGTTATTGGATAAGGGTAATCCTGCCAATTGGTATTCCCAGAAGCTTTTGCTCTAAGCAAGAGTATATAAGTACCATAAGGTAAGCTGCTTATCCTAATAGAAGAAGTTGCCTGATAAGTCCATTTATCATCATACCCCTCTAGTTTATAGCTATACTGATTCCCTTTTAAGTTTTTATAATCTAACAAAGCAAAATCGAGTTCTATAAATTTATCATTAGGAGTTAAACTAAGTTGGTGGGTGGCTAACAACTCTTCTGTTTGGCGAAATACACTATCTGTCCCTTGCTCTATTTTTATGCAAGAACTAATAATGAAAGGTTGTTGAATATCTTTCTTTTGTAAATCCTTTGGATGAAAATGAATCATGCCATTTTGGGTCCCCAAAAACAAGCGTCCATCTTTATTTTGGTAATGCGAAATCGTGTTAAATTCCTTATGTGGTAAGCCATCCTCTTCTTTATATATTTTCACTGCCTTAGTCTGCTTATTGAAACACATAAGCCCCTTATCAGTAGGCAACCAAAGGTTATTAAAATCATCTGCATAAACGGCATAAATCACATTACTCGAAAACCCTTTATTCTCCTTTGTAAACTGTTCTGTTTTTTTAGTTGTAGGATCCCAACTCACTAACCCACTCCCCTTTGTTGCCAACCAAAAAATACCAGAAGCATCTTCATAAACATGAAGAACATGTTCAAAGGGGAGATAATAAGGAGCTGCTTGTTTATTGTTGTAGTGAGCGATCGTTTTTTCTGCTGCTAAATCTACTAAATATAGACCTGTAGATGTTGCTAACCATGTCCCTTTAGTATTGGTATAAAAATTATAAACTACACTGTTTTCCAGCGTTGGAAAATCCTCGCTATAACGAAAATGCTTAAATACCTTCTTATTTCTATCTAATCGGTAAAGTCCTCTTGATGTACCAATCCAAATATTCTTATTGGCAGTTTGATAAGGCTCCCATACTAGATTGTATTCTGATTTTAGTATAGGGACAAAATCTTTATTTCTTGTATTATATTTAAGCAACACACCTTGTTCGCTTGCAATCCAAAGTGTGTCTTCTTCAGCAAGTAGCCCTAAATTATTAATATAATAATGATGACCACTACTTTCCCAATTTGTACTGTCAAGAAACTTATGCAACAATAGATTAGCTCCTGTTACATAAACCTCTCCATTATCTAGTTGAGTAATTCCCCTCATTTTGTAGGGAGGCTTATGATTGTTTAGCTCTACTTGAAAGGGGGTTTCAACTAAACTAATTATATATAAATGCTCATTATGAAATAACCAAACATTTTCTTGCTCATCTACCCAAAAACCTAGCCTATTTTCAATCTCAAAAGGCAACTCAAAAGACTCCAATAGTTTTCCCTTTTGAGTGTATATTTTCAGGCCTTCATTCCCTAAAACATATAGCTTATGATTATAAAACCTCAAGGTCTCTGAATTAGAAAGCACTAAAGATGCGGTTTCATCATACACTGTTTTATAGTAAACACGATATTGATTATTAGGAAGATACTCCATACAACTATACATTGTAGTATCTCCTTTTTGCATATAATGAAAAATATATTCTTCACTATTATTGCACCCCCCTGTTCCTATTGGTTGCCCCGCTGCATCTAAATAAACAAGACTAGTCTTAAGACTATCATTAACATTCTTATGCACAAAAGATTGATAGCCATCACCTACATCCCTAAAAATATCATTGACATATCCTGTTTCCCATCCTGTTATCTTATTATCTATTGACAAAATCTTTGTAAGCCTTTTATTTTTCAGCTCATAACAGATATCTTTATTATTCTTTATACTTTCCAAAAAGAAGATGCTGTTAATATAATTCCCTTGAGATATTAATGTATTTTTTATATCAAAAGGATAAGGAGCATTGGTGTACTCCTCTAGGCTACAAAAAGTTTCTGAAATAGGGTCAAACACACAGAAGTTATATACGTTACCATAATCAGCTCCTGCTACTATAATATTTCCAAATTCATCTTTGCCTATAGTATGTATTGTGTTATGACACAGACCATGTTTTTCTTTGGTGTACATCTTAAGACTTGTTCCATCGTATCGATACAGTCCAAAAGAAGTTGCTATCCAAACTACTCCGTCCAAATACTGAAATCTATAATCAAAGACAAATGGATCTAAACTAGCATCAATTTCTATTTTCTGAATATTCGGAGTATAACCTTGAGCTAATACAAAAGGATGTATTAGTACAAATAGTAGAACTCCTAAATATCGGTTGATTGATGTTATCATCTATGAGTAAGTATAATAAAAGAAAAATCGTCTCCCTCTGATAAGAGAAAATTCCCCCACCTTCAGGCAAATATATGCTTTTAAAACCCAATAAGTCAGTTTTCAACAAACAGAAGTCAGTTTTCAATAAACATTAAACTCCGATTTAATCGACATTTGCAGTAGATCAAATTCTATTCTATTCAAATCACTTCAAATAGCAATAGAAGTTTCAACTGACAAATTATCTTATAATAAAACCATTGAATAAACATGAAAACGATTTCAAAATTAGCCTTTGCATTTATCTTTATTATGACTGGATACATGTATTCAGCAGCTCAAGACTGTGGCAATAAATCTTTTAATCCTGTTCAATCTCCTACTATAAGAAGTATAGGACAAAGCTTTGAGATTTGCTCCAATGTACCTGGTAAAATAACTGAAATATCTATACATAGATCTGCTAAACTAAACGCCAAACGATCAGGAATGTTGAAGCTATTTAAGGGTGAGACTAAAACAGGTACACCTATTCATACTCAAGCTGTAGTATTGGAAGAGTTGCCTAAAGGCGAAGAAAGACATGAAGTGTCTATTGTTCTTTCTAAAGGAGTAGATTACTTACCTGGCCAAAAATATACTTTCTTTATTGAATTGGATGGTACTATTTTGCCAAGTGCAAACTATGCTAATCCTTATGCTAAAGGAAGAGGTTTTGCACACTTTGATACCAACCCATCTTGGGACTTTTATTTCAACGTTGGTTTTGAACCTGACTTTTGTGGAAATAAGGCAATCAATGGTGGAACGAAGAACCCTACCGTAAAAGCAATTGGGCAAAGTTTCAAAGTTTGTTCAGATAAACCAGGTATGGTTACAGCTGTTACTTTTCAGCGTTGTGCTTGGATAAGAAATGAAAAACGTACAGGAACGCTAAAAATGTTTGAAGGGGACACTAAAACAGGTACTCCTATCCATACACAAAGTGTAACACTTGATGCACTTCCATTGGAACAGAAAAGAGTTGATGTAACTGTTGAGTTGAGCAATGGCATGGCTTATACGCCTGGTAAACAATATACTTTCTTTATAGAATTGGATCAACTAATAGTAGTTGGTGCACACTACAGCAATCCTTATGCAGACGGAAAAGGTTATATTGAAAAAGATGTAAATCCATCATGGGATATGTATTTTAATATTCTATATACAGAATTAGCAACGACCAATACCTTAGAAATGCCTAATGCTTTAGCAGTAAATGATAAGCTAGTTTCTACTAATGGGAAATATACTCTTTTGATGCAGACTGATTGTAATTTGGTGATCTATGAAGGTGCTGGTTATAGTAAACCTATTTGGGCGACAAATACAGACAATGGCAGAGTTGATGCTAAAAAAGCACAAGTAATTATGCAAGCAGATGGGCATTTTGTGTTGTATAATGAGGCCTCTACACCTACTTGGGCATCTGGCACACATGCCTCTGTTGATTCTAAATTTAACCAAACAGATTGGAAACCAGTAAAAGCGGTGCTTAAGGATGATGGTGCTTTAGTATTGATTAGTGCTACAGGAAAGGAAGTTTGGTCTAGTAAATAGGCGAAGAACCACATATTCTCGAATAAGAAGAGCAATCCTAGATCAAATCTAAGATTGCTCTTCTTATTAGGATTTTTGAGTAAAATCATTATTTCTCTAGCAATTTTATACTCTTCATCACCTTATCAATAGTTTTTCCATGCTTACGCATAGCTTTTTCTTGTGCTAAGCCCAGTATTAGTAAGATTTGACCATCTGTATCGAGCACAAACACTCCCATTTGGACAGCTTGACCAGCCATTTCGCCCTTGATTTCAGTCATTACACCTTGTAGGCCATTCATTTCTATCAATTCTGGTTCACTGAGCATCTCTATATCTTTCAACTGCTCTCCCAATGTCCTATCCAACTCATCCAACGAAGCCTCCAAATCTGTAGCAGCCATTACCGAAAAAGAGATAGCAACAGCTTCATCTGGGCTAGAAAATTCCATCAAATAATCAGTCTCTGATTCATCGGTTTCAGTTTGATTCCAATTGTCAGGAATCCAAAATTTAATATTCGCTTCAGTATAATTATGCCACTGATTGAGTTGTGTAGGAGATATCAATAATAGACATACATGAAGGATAGAAAGGTAACTAATCATTTATTTTCTAATTTTTAGAAGCTCATTTAGTTAATTTTATTAACATAAACGGCAAAATTATGCCATAAGTACAGCAATTTAGAATAAAAATTAGAATCATAACCCTGATAGACAACAATCTCGTTGGCTTTTAACGGAATTTAATATAAATTTGCACACCTTTTGATACAGGTGTTAATACAACACAAGTCTAATTAATATAATTTTTCAACAAAAAAACAAAACAAGATTATGCTGAAACAGGTTTTTAGTGTTTTGTCCATAGTATGTATTGGTTATTTTGCGGCACAAGCTCAAGATGATGACCCAGTCCTTTTTAAAGTAAAGGATAAAGAAGTCCGTGTTTCGGAATTTACATATATCTACACCAAAACAAACGGCTCAAAAGCTGACTTTTCAGAAAAATCATTAAAAGAATATTTAGATCTTTACGTTGACTTCAAATTGCAAGTTGCTAAAGGTGTGGATATGAAATTACATGAGTCTCCTGAAGTTATCCGCGAACAAAATCAATATAAGAGTCAATTATCTACCACTTATTTGACTGATAGAGAGATTACCGAAAAATTGGTAAAAGAAGCCTATGAGCGTGGTAAAGAAGATCGTCGTTTTAGTCACATATTAATTGCTGTGCCTAAAAATGCTTCTGAAGAAGAAAAAAGAGATGCATATAAGCGTGCTCAAAATGTAAAGTCTCAAGTAACTGCTGAAAATTTCCCAGAGCTTACCAAACAGTTTTCTGATGATAGATATAGCAAAGATGTTGGTGGTGACTTAGGATATTTCACAGCATTACAGCTTCCTTACGACTTAGAAACAGCTGTTTATAATACTAAAAAAGGTGCAGTTTCTAATATTGTTAGTAGTAAGTTTGGCTACCACATAGTCAAAGTGACTGATGTTCGTGATGCTTTTGGCCAACGCCAAATTGCTCACATTCTTATTCGTCCTAAAAAAGTAAAGGATCCTAAAACATTGATTGATTCATTGCATGGAGCATTGAAAAACGGAGCTAAGTTTGAAGAGGTTGTCAAGGCAAATTCTCATGACAACAAAACAAATCAGCGTGGTGGCCGTCTAGGATGGGTTTCTATTAATAAATATAACAAAGACTTTGAAGAGGCTATTTTTGAATTAGAAAAAGATGGGTCTATTAGTGAGCCGATCAAAACAAGTTCAGGATGGCATATTCTAAAAAGATTGAAATCTATAGAAAAACCAGAATATCAAGATGTAAAAGGTGAATTGACTAACAAAATACGTCGTAAACCTCGATTCAATATTATACAAAAAGCATTGGTTGATCGTATCCGCAAGGAAAGTGATTTCAAGTTTGACAGCAAAAACAAAGCTGCTTTGGCTACTGCAATGAGCGCTGAAAAAGATTTCATGAACTTTAGATGGAAAGTTCCTGCAGAACAACTGAAAGACCAAACTACTCTATTTACAGTAGGCAATCAAAAATGTACTTGGGGTGAGTTTGTATCCTTAGCACAACGCTCTCACAACGAACGTTACACTCAAAATCCTAAAACAGTAGAAGCGGCTATTGATAGAATCATGAATATCTTGATTACTCAAAAGTGCTTGGCTTACGAAAAAACACAATTGAGTAAAAAATACCCTGAGTTCAAATCATTAATGCGTGAATATGAAGAAGGTATTCTATTGTTTGAGGTAAAAAAACAATTAGTTTGGGACAAAGCATCTAGCGACAATGATGGTCTAAAAGCCTTTTATGAGGCTAATAAAAATAACTACAAATGGAAGCCTCGTGCTGATGTTACGTTTTACACTATCCGTACAGATGACCCTAAACAGTTGAAAAAAATTCGCAAAAAAGCGAAAAAGAAATCTCCTGAAGATGTTGCTAAAATGTTTAATGGTGATCTAGAAATCGTTCAGCATACTTCTGGTTCTTACGAAGAAGGTAAAAACCCTGAAGTAGATGCTATCAAATGGAAAAAAGGTAGCATGAATGATGGTTACTCTAAAGATGGTTCTAGTTATTTCACTAAAATTGAAAATGTAGTACCTCCTTCTCCTAAATCATTAGAAGAAGCTCGTGGTTATGTAGTAGCAGACTACCAAGATTCTCTTGAAAAAGATTTGATTAAAGAGCTTCGTGAAGAGTACAAGGTAGAAATAGTAGATGCAGTATTCAAGAGCTTAATCAAATAATAACCATTATTAATTCTTTGTTGGTAGTTTATCTAAAAAGCTGCTAACGAGTGTTAATCTTTTGATAAAACAAAGGTAACAGAGCTCTTTTCTGTTACCTTTGTTTGTCTTTATACGCTTTTAGCATAGTAATAGCATTACCTAAGACATGGTTTTATTCGTTTAATCTAAAATAGCCTTTAGGTTGAATTTAATACCAAAGTTGTTTAAAAATCTTTATACTATGAAATGGATACTTACTCTTTTGGCTTTTGCCCATATAGCAACAAACTTATCTGCCCAAGAAGCAATTAGCAAAAAAATGCGCTTCAAAAATGGTGTCTACACTAGTTTCGATGACTTTCATCAAAACAAACCTCTATACAAACTAGGACAGGTAAAATATTTTGATTACAACTTAGATAAGGAAAAAAATATTTTGTTTTTAGATAATTTAGCTATCGAAGAGCTTCCTTATTCTGATATAAAATCGCTAGAGAATATTTGGGGTATCTGCGTAAAAGGGATACCTTATATCAAGGTAATACCTGAAGTACAAAGCAGCAAAAACGAGGTTTATTTTGTACAGTTCTATGTATTAGGTTCTATTTCTTATTTCTACTACCAAACATTTGTAAATAAGACTGTGATGATGGCTATCTATAATCCTATCACAGGCACCAAAGTTGCCGAAAAGCCTATTGTCAATAAAGAGAAAGTACTTGTTAAGAAAATACTCAATTTCCAAACAGGTCAAATCAAAACATTCAATAAAGAAAATGTCAAAAATTGGATTGCTAATGATAGTAAGCTAACTGAATCTATTGACAAGTTGAATGATGATGAGATAGAAGAAAAATTATTTAAAACTTTATTGATCTATAATGATAGAAACCCTGTATATTTGGAGTAATTCTTAGCACACTAGCATATTTGAATTATTATGAACATCATCCAATCAAAAGAAGATATACAGCAAGCCATAGAAAGTAATTTTTTTGAGCTTATCGAATGGGTAAAATCTCAACCTGACGAATACTTTGAACGCCAAGTAGAAGGTAAATGGTCGGCAGGACAACAACTAGATCATTTGGTACGTAGCACAAGACCTGTTAGTATGGCACTACGTTTACCTAAGTTTATTATTCGGATAGTTGCAGGGAAACCTAATCGTCCAAGTAAGAGCTTTGATGGTGTTATCCAAAAATATAAAGATTCCCTAGCCAATGGAGCAAAAGCTTCTGGCCCTTATATACCACCAGTTGTCAAACTCAACAAAAAAACTAACTTGCTCGATCTATTCCATTATCAAGGAAAGAAACTAGCAAAAGGCCTAAATCATTGGACGGAAGCACAACTAGACAATTATTTGTTGCCTCATCCGTTAATAGGAAAGATTACAATAAGAGAGATGTTGTTTTTTACGGTTTATCATACCGAGCATCACTTAAATAGTATGAAAGAATGGCTCCCCCACTAAATAAATGTTTATAAAAAAAATGAATAGCTACTATCTTTAGCATTCAAAATTAACAGGTAGGTTCTAAAATTAGTATAAAATATGTTGCTCCTTAGCAATTTTAGTTTTCTCAATATAATCGTACTCTTAGTAAGTATTGCTCTTATTATATTGCTGTTTCGCAAATTACCCATATTCGCCAAAGAGGTTAATCTATTCTTAAGCTCACTGATTGGTTATATCGCCATTGCTGTTTTTTTGCTGGGGACAGGACTATTTCTGTGGGTATTCCCAGATTATAGTGTTATCAGTTATGGGTTTGCCACACTCGACTCCTTTTTTAGGATGGCCCCCTATATTCTACTATTTCTCATTCCAGCCATCACTATGCGTTCCTTTGCTGAGGAATTTCAGACCGGAACTATAGAACTTTTGGCTACACGACCATTAAGTGATTGGCAGATTATACTCAGTAAATATTTAGCTTGCCTATTTTTAGTGTTTTTGGCCATACTTCCTACACTCGTCTATTACTTTTCCATTTATGAATTAGGTATGCCTAAGGGCAATTTAGATATTGGAGCTACTTGGGGTTCTTACATGGGATTGTTTGCTTTAGGTGCAGTGTTTGTAGCAATCGGAATATTTGCATCAGCTATCACACAAAATCAAATAATTGCTTTTATACTTGGGCTCTTTTTATGCGCCTTCTTTTATGATGCCTTTTCAAGTTTAGCACGTTTAGAGCTTTTTTATGGTAAAACAGATAACATAGTTGAAGCCATTGGTATCAACTACCACTATGCCTCTATTAGTCGTGGATTGCTCGATTCTAGAGATGTTGTCTATTTCTTGAGTATGATTCTAGTCTTTTTGGCTCTAACCAAAACAGCTATCGAACGCAGAAAATGGTAATTCTATTCGTAAAACGCATACAGCTCTAACTATTTAGTTCTATATACTATGAAAAAGCAAACTTCCGCACTTCAGTCCATTATACAACTTGCACTTCTTATAGGTATTGCAATTTTTGCTAATATATTGGCTAGTTTCTATTACAGCGACTATGATCTAACTGAAGATAAACGCTTCACACTTACTGAAGCCACCTATCGCTTAATCGACAACTTAGATGATGTTGTCTCTATAGAAATATACCTAGAGGGAGAGTTTCCTTCTTCTTTTAAACACCTTCAAAGTGCTCTCAAGGATATCTTAGATGAGTTTAGAAGTCGCACAGATATGATTCAATATCGTTTTGTAGATCCTCTTGCTGGCAATGAGGAGGAGCGAAATAACATGGTAGAAAGCCTTAGGAAAAAAGGTATTATGCCTGTTAATCTCACTATTAATACTAAAGGAGCTAGAGGAACAAAACAAATCTTCCCTTCTGCGATTATACGTTACAAAAACACGCATTCTATCGTCAACTTATTAGAAAACTTTGGTGGGGTTAATAGTGACTACAGCAACACCGAAAAAATGAATACTTCTATCAATTTATTAGAGTATAAATTGGCTAGTGGTATCCAAACATTGCAACGTACTATTCGACCTAAAGTCCTTATTTTAGCAGGACATGGAGAATTGAGGGGGCCTTTCATCCAGAGCTTTCGACAAGAATTGAACAAGCATTATAGTACAGACCTTCTTGACCTAAATAATGTTGCTAAAATAGATACTGCTATTGATGTTCTGATCATTCCTAAGCCTAGAGGACCTATGGGAGACAAACATCTGTTTATGATCGATCAATATGTCATGAATGGAGGGAATGTAATATGGCTCATAGATCGGGTTAAGATGGAGACGGATAGCTTGAGAGGAAAGAGTTTTTATATCCCAAATGAATACCCATTAGATATTCATGATATGTTATTTAATTATGGTGTTCGGATCAATACTAAGATGGCTTTGTCTTGGGATTGTAGCAACATTAAGTTAGAGGTGGGGATGGTTAACAACCAACCTCAGACTGAGTTAAGAAAATGGTTTTACTATCCAGTAGCTAAACCATATACAAGACCAAAAGATGCTTATTTAACTGGTCATTCTACTATTCAACATCCTATTGTCAAAAATATTAATGAAGTTTGGACTCAGTACCCTACTACATTAGATACCCTTATTACACGCACCCCTATCAAAAAAACAATCTTGCTCAGAACAGCAAAGTATAGTAAATACCAAATGCCTCCTGTTCGTATAGGTTTTGATATTATTGATGTAGGTATTGGTCAAGATGCCTTCAACAAAGGTCATCAGGATATAGCTGTTTTGCTAGATGGACAGTTTGAATCACATTTCCGAAATAGAGTACCTCCTGAAATGCTTGCAGAACTACAACGAATTGGGCAACCCTTTTTAGAGAAAAGTAAATCTGCGGGCAAAATGTTAGTCGTTTCTGACGGAGATTTCATTAAAAATGACATTGATTTCAAAAAACAAATACTCTATCCATTAGGATTAAATTCGGCGGATAACAAATTCTATGACAACAATGACTTTATCCTAAACACTATTCAGTATATGGTGGATAAGGATGGTATTATTGCTGCTCGTGCTAAGAAAATAACACTACGACCTTTAGATCAAGATCGCGCCTATAGAGAGGAAACTAAATGGCGTATGATCAATTTAGTTTTACCTTTGGTTATCTTAGGGCTCTTTGGATTTGTCTACACTTTTGTGAGACGTAAACGTTTTGGATAGTAGCCCTCCCTTTTGTTATTTAGTAACTAAAATGGTCCATTCATCAATTAAAACAAGCCATTCATCAATTAAAACAAGCCATTCATCAATTAGCTTAGATTTTTAATCCACTAATAATTATCTTTATAGTCTAATTATAGAATACAATTAAACTAAATTGAATATGAAACAAGAACTAACTGAGTTGATTAAACTCTCCCAACAATATCTAAAGATCAGTAAAGCCAATGGTTTAGAACTAAATTCACAAACTCAAGAAATTGCTAAACTCAATAAAGTTGTCAAAAAAATTTATGTTAATAAGTTTTCGAAAACTACAAAAAAAAGAGAGCAAGGAGGGCAAAGTAATGAAGAAGAGTTTATCAAACACTATGATAAAGCTGATTTTTATTTTAATTTTTTGGTTCAAGGCTTCAATATAGAATTTAGTGGTGATAATATAGAAAGTATATTTATTACTCAAAATGGAATTAATACACCAATTTCTAATTACAAATATAATCTGACATATAATTCTGATAATGCTCCGTTAGAAGGAGTAAAGATTAAACTATATAAAGAAATATCAAATTTATTTGATTATAGTGCAAAAGATATAACTATCACTCTAAATGCTACAGATTTAGAGTCAGATCAAATTATTAGCGAAACTAAATCCATCAAAATCCCTTCATATGCGAGTAGTTATGAAATTGAAATAAGCTGTACATGGTTAGCACAAAAATTTCCTAAAACAAATGATGCAATAGTTAATTCTTTTGGAAGTTTACGTAGAGATATTTTTGATCTTAAAACAATTTTAGACACTCACAAAGGTAAATTAGAAACGGACGTCCGCAATATTGGTTCAGCCTATAGTACAGCTTATACTACTCACAAAAATGCTATTGCAGACAATGAAGCAGCTAAAGCTGCCACAGATCAACTCATATCTTCAATATTTACCATTGCAGGAGCAGGTTTTTTAAGTTGGTTATCTAGTACTGATCAACTTAAGACTATATTAGGTGGTATTAGTAAATCACTAAATACAGAAACAATAGAAAATGTAACTGAAGATTTATTGCAGGTCACCTTAGATAAAACTATGCCTAGTGCAGCATCTTTAAGTACAGGGCAAGCAGCAGCAGCAAAACTTGGATTAACTCTACCCCTAAATTTTCAAAATGATTTAACCAATAAACTTTCCAATATATTCAATGATATTTCGGAGAGTATAGCTTCTTTTAGTAAGTCTTGTGGAGATAAAATGGACAACTTAGAGTATAATATGAATGATGGTGGAGAGGTTGATCTTCATAAGCAATATATGGTGCTCCAAAGTGCACATGAGCTATATACTACTATAAAAAAACAAGTAGATAATATTTGCAAAGTTCGATATAATATTCCTAGTGATCTTGCAGAACAGATTGAGAAACAAATTTGGGCTGGTTGGGCTAGAGAAAATATTAAAATGAAAACAGTTGTTAAAGCTCAAATTATTCCAATCCCTTGGGAATATCCTGTAGATTCACCTTACATAGGTTGGCCCCTTGTTTTACGTTGGCAAGCCTTAAAGATTGATAGTGATTTAGGAATTACTTTTGGTAGTGCAGAATGGTGGGGAGATGAAATAGAAGAAATGATGAACTGGGGAAATAGTTATCAACCTAAAGTTTTATTTTAAAATGCAATATAAGAATCTTTTTTTTTATATAATTCTAACATCAATATTCTCTTGCAACACAGAACCATCTATAAATGGTCTTAAGCAAAATGAGGTATTAAGTAAAATAAAAGGTATTTGGACTTCTCCAGATGCCTTTTATCCTCCTAATTCAACTGTTGAAGAGTCTATATTAATTATAGATAAGGATAGTCTACATATTCCAGAGTTTTTAGGCCTAAATAGCACTAAAAATTATAGTTTTAAGGTAAGTATATTCAACAATAAGTGCCTATTAGTAACAAGAAATAAAGACGATAGCACATTTATCTATCCATCTAAAAATTGGGATACTTTAAATGTAAAGTTCTCCACCCAAATTCGTCAAACAAATCAAAATTTAATATATACTTCTATTAGCAAAAATAGCCTTGAAACCTTAGCCCAAGTTGAGCCAACAGAATTATATAACTCTGCTTGGTACGGCCAAGATTCATTAGGAAAAATACTCCAATTACATTTTTCTCAAGAAGGTATTATCTATTTTTGCGAAATAGATAATAAAAAAAAGGAATATTTATATCGTTCACTAAGCAGCACATCAAGTAGATATAAAAATAGTTATCTACTATCTAATAGTGAATATATAAATATGCAGGACTCTTGTAACGGATTCCAAAGTTTATATGGTTATCTAAATGGCGTTGATATTCAGAATCTTTCAAATGTTAACTGTATTAAAGATTCTCTTAACCAACTAGGTTGGCAAGGATTCAACAATTATCTATTTGGTATAAAGCAAGGTTGGGCTGGGGTGCTGGAATTCCCTAATGCTCATGAACTTAACTTAAAAACGAAAGATGGTACCCTATTAAAACTATATAAAGATAGTGCCATTACACAGCACAATAAGGCCTTAATTCAATTTGGCCACTCCTATCCAACAGAGGACTATTATAACCGAATCATTCAAACAACAGATAGTTCTCAACGTGTTTTCAGTTTAACACAGCTGCCTACAAACCCCTTTTATTTAGGTAAATCATATTTTTCAGAATGCCTTAATATCAAACCTAAAGATTATATTTGGAATAGTGGAGTTCCTAATAACTGTGAATCGACAGGAACATATAGAATTAGCCCTAGGCGAAACTATCTATTTCTCATAAAGCAAAAAAAAGGAGCTTCATCAAAAGATTTTTTAGAAATAATTTCTATAACTCCTAATAATATAGAGCATCAAGACTCTTTTCCTTTTAGTATTCTCTAAAAATGCTATTCCACAACATAATACCCCATGCCTGAGCAAATCCTAGATTATGATGAGCAACCAGTCAAAAAAAACGATATAGATCGATTGTTTTGGGTTGATTTTGCCTTTTTTGCTGTTTTTCTACTCATTTATTGCTTCTATGGCACTGTTCGAGGGCTATTTGCTGAAAATTGGAAAATATTTTTCGCATCTCAATGGATGCTAAGCAGCGTTTATCTTATTATATTTCCTTTTGTAGTACTTATCCGCAAAAAGAATAAAGCTCGTTTCACCATTAACCTAATCCGTTTTCCCCTTTTATTCATTGTATTTACAGCAGTTCTGTATTCATTTAATCAATGGCCAGGAGCACATGAAATGATGGTTATAGGGCAACTATCTTTAGCCCTCTACTTCTGTTTCTTTTCCATTTATGAACTTATCATAAGAAAATCTCAACCAAAACTACTAGCGATTCCAAGTAGTATAGCTATTGTAGCTTATATTTTGGGCGTTTTATTCAAAATAAATAGTTGGCCTTATGGCACTGAACTGCTAACTACAGGGCTAGTCTTGATGCCTATAATACTTATTTCATTAGCCTTTTTCTACAAAAGGACAGGAAAGCAATTTCTAATACGCTATTTTTCACAGCTAGCATTTTTCTTGATTTTTCATTTACTTGTAAGACCTACAAACACTATTAATTCTACTATAATTAATGCGTTTTTTGACCTAGCACAATAGCATGTGCTATTCATAACTTAAATAACCAACCAAAATGAACAAGCTACCAACTTGCACTAACTGGGAAGAACTAGAAGCTCAAACGAATAAAGAAGCTATTGTTACAGGACTATTCCAGGCCTATCAGCCTTATAAAAAGGGTAAAGGTGCTGGACATATGTTTTGGAATTGGGAAATTCGTTTAGCAGATGATTCTAGAATCCCAGCGATAGCGGCTGATTATGGGAGTATTGACTTTTCGAAATATGAAGGAAAACAGGTCCAAGCCACAGCAAAGGTATTTTATGGTATTGTCATTGGCAGCCCTGACCCCAATATGCAATCAGCTACAGGTTATCGTTTAGATATCAAAAATATTGAGTTGATATAAGAAATAGAATACGAATAAAAACTCAAAAAGCTCTTTCATATGAAAGAGCTTTTTGTATAATATTAAATATAGCGTTTATCTTATTTTTTCCAATTGCTGAGATGTACATTCTTACTTTCTACAAAATACTTAAGATTAAGCATTGTATTATAAGGAGAATCAACTATAGCACTATTAGCTAACCAATCTGGCAAGCTACCTCCAGGATCTCCTACAGCTTGTTGTTCTACCTCTACATAGCCATTTCCTAAATCTTTAAAGCGCCACTCTCCTTCCATTCTTTTTACACGTACTATTCCACTTTTTTCTGGGATAAAATCAGCTTCATTTGTCATTTCTATCACTGCAAGGTTAGCAGCAGGTCTCTTAATGGTAAAGACCGTTATATTATCTCTATCCGAAACTGGCCAAGGTGCATCTAACCTAGAATAGGTATATATCTTATTGGGAGAGGCTACTTTAAGATCCTTTGTATCTTCTGTATTGTGCATCCATTTACTACGGTTTTCAGCATCTTTCATTGTTGCTAATACTTGATCAATTGATGCTCTAATTTTCACTACTGCTTTAAATTCTTTGATACCCCAACCTTCCTTGCTTCTAGTAAATACATCTACTCCATTACTACTTTTATTCAATTTCCAGCTTTGTGCAGTTGTTTCTTCGCACATAGCCAATGTTCCTAACACACACAGTAATACAGCCCAATGTCTTTTAGGAACGCCTAAAAAATAAGTTAACATAGCTTGTTGTTTTTTTTGTTTGCTAATGAATAAGTTAAGTGTAAAGTTTTTTTACATAGAAGTTTTTTGTAAAAACCAACCTTTCTTTTAGTTAGACTAAAACTAGTTTTAAACCCAATATGGTTGGGTATTCAATTTTATTTTTTCTTACTGATGTTTTAAATCTTATGTTTTAGAGTTGGACTCTATATGTGGTTAGTTACTCATTATGATGCAATTAGGAAGGTTTCCCCCTACTCTATCTTTCTTTTTTTTAACTTTATTTACAATCAAAACAAATCAATGCATATCTAAGCATAAAATTGTTTGCATATTTATGTTTAAATATTTTGATAATGAAACTTTTTGTTTTATAATTGCGTATTAATGGTTACTTAGAGATGTTTCTAAAACATTTATTTTCATTTATTTTTTAAGCACCTACAAGATGGGGAAAACAGATAGAGAACTACTAAACGATCGATTCAAAAAAATCTTCCAGATGTTGGAAGATCGTGGAGAGATTGTTAGAAGCGATAGAAGCAAAGGGGTATCTGCTTTTGCAGAAAAGATACTAGGAAGTCGTAAGAATGGACACTTAGTCAATAAATACTTAGATGGCAAACGCAATATTACTTATGAACAAGCAAAACGTTTTTGTGATCTATATCAAGTAAATGAAACTTATATGTTTCAAGGTAAAGGTGAACCTTTTTTGGAGCCTGATCCTTACGAATTAGCTAATGAATGTGCTACTCCCCCTCCTGCAAAAACAAACAGTATTGTTTTTTCTAATATTTCTGCCTTTGCTAGTAGTACTATTGATGTAAATGTATATGAGGACTCCGAACATTTCCATATACCAGGTATGCAAGGAGAGCATGTGGCTTTTAATATTAATGGAGATTCTATGAGCCCAACAATAGCAAATGGCGATATGGTGATTTGTAGAGTGTTAGACTCTAGTGAAAAAATCCATGAAAATGAGATTTACGCCATTGTCACCAATAATTCTGTATTTGTAAAACGAGTCCAAAAAGTATACAACACAAAAAAAGAATTGACAAAACTTAAGCTCATCTCAGATAATTATCTAGAACATGATCCTTTCACTGTTTCTTTGCGTGATGTTCGTAGGTTGCTAAAAGTAGAACGTCGACTAACAGGTTTAGGTTTATAATAGAAACACCTATAAACAAGAAGAGAGGTTGCCATATTTAGACAACCTCTCTTTATATTTTATACAGACAATACTAATTGCCTTCTTGCATTTCTAATTCGAATTTAGCAGCTTCTATATAATGATCAACCTCTACACTAGGATCAATCTTCTTCGCAGTAGTCAAATCTTTTAAAGCAGCCTTAAAATTGCCTTGAGTCATGTAATAAGCTCCTCTTTCAACATAAGCCTCTACATATTTATCATCTAGTTCAATAGCTTTAGTATAGTCCTTTATAGCCGTTTTGTATTCCTCTTGGCCCACCTCTTGTTTCCACTTACCACACCAATAGTGATATTCAGCTTTTTTAGGCGCTACCTCTACTAGCTTTTTCATATCAACTAAAGCTTTTTTGTGATCCATACTCTCCCAATATGCCCAAGCACGATTGTAGATTGTATTAGCATCTGTAGGTTTAGCAGCCATAGCAGCAGTCAGATGCTCTATAGCTTTAGGATATTTATTTTGCTCCTTGTAAGTGATGCCTAGAAGATAGTTGCCTGTGTGGTTATTAGCATCCAATGCTAATAGTTTATTACAATCTGCAATAGCCTCTTTATAAGCTTTTAGAGAATAATAAGCAGTTGCTCTATTAGAATAGGCTAATAAGGATTTAGCATCTACACCTATTGCTTTTGTATAATAGCCAATTGCTGTTTTGAAATTTTGTTGATTGTGTGCTTCTACTCCTTTATTGATATAATCATTGGCAGTTTGAGAAAAACTAAGGAAAGGCAATAACATTAAACAAAGTGCATAAAAGGTTTTCATACTGTTGTTTTTATAGTTTGAGGATTATTGAGTTAAACATATTTTAATTGATACTAAATATATATTCAATATTTATGCCTATTCTAATACTCAGACTATTATCCCCAATTTTCTTTGTCCAAACTACGGTATTGAATAGCCTCTGCAATATGTTCTGGGCCAATATTTTCTTTAGCAGCAAGATCTGCGATAGTCCTAGCCACTTTCAAGATTCGGCCATAAGCTCTTGCCGACAGCTGATAATGTTGCATTGCTCTTTTGAGCAATATCTCACTAGCCTTAGACAACTGACAAACCTCTCTAACCTGCCCTGATTCCATTTGAGCATTACAATGAATACCTTTTTGCCCTTCAAAGCGTTTTTCTTGAGCTTTTCGAGCTTCTATCACACGTTCTAAGATCACCTCACTACTTTCGGCAGGACGTAAATCAGACAATTTATCTATGTCAACAGGTTTTACATCTATATGCAAATCAATACGATCTAGCAAAGGACCAGATATTTTATTCATATATTTTTGCACAGCAGGTGGAGAGCAAACACAATCCTTTTCGGGGTGTGTATAATAACCACAGGGGCAAGGATTCATAGAGGCCACCAACATAAAACTAGCTGGATAATCCACCGTAAACTTAGATCGAGATATAGTAATCTGCCTAGACTCCATTGGTTGACGCAAAACCTCTAAGACTGTTCGCTTGAATTCGGGTAACTCATCCAAAAATAAAACACCATTGTGTGCTAAAGATATTTCACCAGGTTTTGGATAATTGCCACCTCCTACTAAGGCTACATCACTAATGGTATGATGTGGGTTTCGGAAAGGACGTTCTGCTATCAAAGATGTATTGGCTGGTAATAAACCTACTACCGAATGGATTTTGGTGGTTTCTAGAGCTTCATGCAAGCCTAATGGAGGCAATATGGTTGGCATTCGTTTAGCCAACATGGTTTTACCTGCGCCAGGAGGACCTATTAGTACAATATTATGCCCACCAGCAGCAGCCACTTCCATTGCTCGTTTTACACTTTCTTGGCCCTTAACATCCGAAAAATTGGCAGAAAATCTTGTTTTATTATAATCAAATTCATCTCTAGTGTCTACAATGGTATGCTCTAGTTCTTTCTCCCCATTAAAAAAAGAAATAACCTCTTGGATATGATCAACACCATATACTTCCAGATTATTAACAATGGCAGCTTCTCTAGCATTTACCTTTGGTAAGATAATTCCTTTAAACTTTTCTTTTCTGGCTTGTATGGCAATAGGTAAAGCTCCTTTTATTGGGCGTAAACTCCCATCTAAAGAAAGTTCTCCCATCAAGATATAATCTTTTAGAGCATCATTAGGAATTTGTTTAGTAGCAGCCATTATACCAATAGCTAAGGGCAGGTCATAATAAGACCCCTCTTTGCGCAAATCAGCAGGAGCCATATTGATAATAATCTTAATTCTAGGAATGCGATAACCAACAGTTTTTAGGGCTGTTTCTATACGCCAATAACCTTCTTTCACTGCATTATCTGGCAACCCTACTAGAGAATAACCAGGTCTACCTTGAGCAACCACACCTCCAGCACTAACTTCTATGGTTATGGTTTGAGCATCAATACCCTGCACGGTACTTGCAAAGCTTTTTACTAACATTATAGGGGTTTTTGAAAACTAGGGATTAGATTTTAGGCTAGCATTGCGGCAGATAGCTCTGCAAATAGAGTTTCTACATTTTCACCAGTTTTAGCACTAGTTGTAAAATTGCAAGGCACAGGAATCTCTGCAAGCACTTTTTCTAAAGCCTCCTCTGATTCTAGCAAATCGCATTTATTCCCAACTACTTTTATGGTACTCTTTGGTGATATTTTTTGTAGATATTCAATATCCTCTGCTATGTTTTTGTAGGTGTCAGGCCTTGTAAGATCTAAGACATAAACTAAACCATGTGTCCCCATAAAATAAGCAGTAGGCACCTTATCTTGCTTCACTTCTCCTGCAATATCCCAAATAATAAGTGTTAATTTACGATCTCCCACTTCTACTACCTTCTTATCAACTTTTACACCGATAGTAGTTAGATATTTTTCATCAAATTTATTTTCGATAAACCTCCTAAATAAAGAGGTTTTTCCAACGCCAAAACTCCCTGTGAGAATAACTTTTTTACTAATCATTAGCTTCTTCTAGCTTAAAGTGTTCTTTAATCTTTGTAGATACTTGTTGGGTTATTTCTGAATCTACTTCTTCAAAATTCTTGTCTTGGAGTTCTTTCTCAACAAATGCTCCCATGCTTTGTTCTAGATCAATGCGATAATCTGCGGGAATATTACCAACTAGAGCAACAGCAATATAATAGGAATTAAAATTTTGGATCAAAACCTTATAGTTTTCCCATTCTATCAACTCTAACTCTTGTTGCTCTTTTTGGAATGCATCTTCCACAAAAGCTTTAATAGCAGTAAGCATACCTGCAATCATATCCTCATCTGCTACTGATTCTCGAGCATAAGAGCCTAATAATAATCCAGATTGCTTCTGGATAAGATAAATAGCTTCTATCTTGGGTTTATCCAACTCTTCTAATATCAAATCGCCTTGGTTTACCCCTGTAAATTTTGATTTAAACCAATACCAAAAATTTTTGGGCGTATTTTTAAGTTTTTTGAGTTGTTTTTCTATTTGTTCTCTCAACAGTTTAAACTGCAAAGAAATATACTTCCGTATCATTTTACCAAAAACAGGAGTCAACACATCAAGCAACTCATTTTTAGACATTTCTATCTTTTGCTCAATGATTTTTTCTACAGGCTCACCAAACTCTGATCGAAACTCTTGACGAAGTCTTTCCACTCGCTGCTCTACCCTTTTGTCTATAATAGAAGCAGTATAGTGTTCTAATTCATCTGGAGTCTCTAAGATATATTTTAAGCGCTCTAGTTCCTCACGGTCCTTTTCCAACAAAATATGCCTTAAATCCTCCAAAAGTTTGTCTTTAGAAGGATCTAACTTATCAGGCTTTTCATTATGTTGTTTAGACTCCATATTTTTTTTGCAAAATCTATCTATTTTTAATAGATAGACTATATTAATCTTCTCCTGTAATTTGTGCACTCAATATGCCAAACAGCTTACTGAGTTTCTGTTTTTGATTTTTGTTAGATTTTACTATTTGACTTTCTAACTCAGCAACTTGAGCATCCAACTTCTCCTCTAATTCGGTAACTCTAGCACTCAATCTAGTTTCTAAATCTCCTAATTTTTCATTAAAATCTTTCTCTAAATCATCTAAGCGTTGTCCTAGGCTTCCTGCCTCTTCTCCTAATTGTTGGTCAAGAGCTTGAAACTTACTGGTAGCTTCTCGGATATAATCCCCCATAAGAATCTCACGAATATTTTCTATCCCTGATTCTTGCACTATTGGGGCTTCAACTACAGGAGTAGGCTCTTCTTTCTTCTTCTTTGCCATTGTATCGTATTTGTCTTCTGTTATCTAGATAATTGGGGCCTTGGGTCTAAAAAACCAAACCGCCAAAAATTACAAAGCACTGATTATCAGCACTTTTCAAACTTTCGTATAAAAATGCATTACAACAAACATACTAAAATTAGTAGCCATCTAAAAATTTTTTAATGTTTTTGCAAGTCTTTTCAGCGCTAAAGTCCCATTTATCCCTGCTCTTCAAGAACTATAACCTTACACTATTCTACACTAATAATTAGATAAAGTAACTCTATTTTAGCGCTAAATGGAGCTTAACATTATTTTTTTCTAAAAAAACACTAAACCCCTATTACCAAAGAATTAGAAAATAAGACTATATTTGTTCCCTTTTTAACCCTCTTTAGGCATTTTCTATAAATCGTTGTTGATTAGCTATTCATATTATGGATGAGAATTTTTATATGGCATTCACATTGACTGTCCTAGCTGGCCTGTCTACAGGCATTGGCGGTCTTATTGCTTTTTTCATAAAAAAGCATAATACAAAACCCTTAACTATTGCAATGGGTTTTGCTGCAGGTGTCATGCTATACGTATCTTTTATGGAGATTTTTCCGGCCGCTATAGATTCACTTACACATTACTTCCATAGTAGTAGCAAGGGCAACTTTTGGGCCTTAGTAGCCTTTTTTGCGGGTATGTTTTTAGTGGCTCTTATCGACAAACTAATTCCCTCCCATGAGAATCCTCATGAGTTTCATGAAGACGAAGATGAGTTAGATTCATCTGGAAAAAGTCCTCAGCAAAAACGATTAATGAAAATAGGTGTGTTGACAGCCTTAGCCTTAGCTATACACAACTTCCCAGAAGGGTTAGCAACATTCGTCTCAGCTTTAGAAGATCCAACTTTGGGTATAACTATAGCTGTAGCAATCGCCTTACATAATATACCTGAAGGTATAGCTGTAGCAATGCCCATATATTACGCCTCAGGCAACCGTAAACAAGCCTTTTGGTACTCTTTTTTGTCAGGTGTAGTAGAACCGATTGGTGCCTTAGTTGGTTATCTTATTCTTATGCCTTTTCTCAATGAAATGACAATGAGTTTATCTCTAGCAGGAGTGGCAGGTATTATGGTTTTTATATCCTTAGATCAACTACTTCCTGCTGCTGAAGAATACGGAGATCATCACTTATCTATCTATGGTGTTGTTGCGGGGATGATGGTGATGGCAGTTAGTCTACTACTACTGACTGGTGGGCATGCACACACACATTAGCTGGCATTTTTTCTGTAAGCAGCTTCAAATTATAATATTCCAAAAAGACTTAGTATAAACCGAATTTTATGAGTAAAAAAATCCAATTAATCGAGGTAATTTCTGAGCTCGGAGCAGGTACAAGAGGCTCCAGTTTAGGTATAGCAGCACTAAAGGTAGCTTCACTCAACTTGGGTAGTAACTATTTTGGTAGATTTCCTATCACTATCGTTCCGAACGAAAATGAACTCTTGTTTCAACCAAATTTGACACCTCATGCTAAATATATAGAAGGCATTGTAAAAGTATACAAAAACACTGCTAAACAGGTAAGCAAAAACCTAAGAAAATCTAAGCGTTTTCCTATCGTATTGGCAGGGGATCATTCTACGGCAGGTGCTACAATTGCAGGACTTCGAATGGCTTATCCTAAAAAAAGATTAGGCGTTATTTGGGTAGATGCTCATGCAGATTTGCATACCCCTTATACTACCCCTTCAGGCAATATGCATGGAATGCCGTTGGCAAGTGCGTTAGGTATGGACAACACTAAATATCAACGTAATGATATTTCTGATAAGGTAGCTAAACTTTGGGATGAGATCAAAAACATGGGAGATATATGCCCTAAGATTCGTCCTGAAGACTTAGTTCTAATCGGTACTCGTAGTGCCGAAGATCAAGAATGGGCATTGATCAGAGATAGAGAAATAAAGTGCTATGCTGTTGCTAAAGTTCGTAAACATGGAGCTGTTAAGATTGGCAAAAAAGCAGTTAAAGATCTTGCTCATTGTGATATGATCTACGTGTCCTTTGATGTAGATAGTATGGATTGCGATTTAGTATCTAAGGGCACGGGAACTCCTGTTCCTGATGGGCTTACAGAAGAAGAAGCTAATGATTTAGTTTGTACATTGGTTAGTCAACCAAAGGTTTGTTGTTTAGAAATGGTTGAGATAAACCCAACTCTAGACAACAAGGTGAATACTATGGCAGAAACTGCTTTTAGGGTATTGCGTAATGCAACTCAAGCTATTCAAAATAAAGCCGATAAATAATCTAGTTCTGTTTTGCAGGAAAAAGAAAGTGCTGATAGGTTTGAACTATCAGCACTTTTATATTTAAAATAGGTTTAAGCCTATTTTTTTTAAGATTGTAAGGTAGCATGTGTAGCTGCTAAAATCTTATTCACTTCCTCTGTGCTAGGACCTTGAGCATATACACGCAATACAGGCTCTGTACCAGATGGACGAATCATTACCCACTTATCTTCTGCCAAGTAGAACTTGTATCCATCAATAGTTTCTACACGTTGTACTATATAATCACCAAACTTAGTGTAGTTATTGTTTTTGCAATTTTCTACAATCGCTAATTTAAGATCATTGGCAATATGCAAATCGTTACGATCAAAAGCAAATTCTCCAACTAATTCATAAATTTCATCCGTCAAGTCTTTTACTGTTTTACCAGTTTTAGCCATAAATTCTAAGACTAATAAGCTCATCCAAACACCATCACGCTCTGGGATATGTCCAGCACAAGCAATTCCACCAGACTCTTCTCCACCTACCAATACATTTTCGGTAGTCATATATTCAGCAATATGCTTAAATCCAATTTTAGTCACAGCATATTCCAAACCATACATTTCGCATAATTTCTTGAGTTTATCTGTCACAGAGAAAGAAACAACCACTTTACCAGACATTCCTTTATACTTATGTAGATAATGCACCAACAATAATAGGATGTGATGAGAATCTACAAAAACACCATCTGCATCATACATACCTATACGGTCTGCATCACCATCATTGGCAAATCCACAAACGATATTTGGGTTATTTTTGATTAATTCAGACAATTCTCCAAGGTTTCTATGGATAGGCTCTGGCGCTTGTCCTCTAAATCCTGGGTTAGTATCGCAATGCAAAGGAATTAGGTTTGGCAAAATCTTGCGCATAATAGTTTGCCCAGCACCATACATAGCATCATAAGCACACAAGATTCCAGAGTTGCGGATAGCTTCTAGATCAAATTTGGCAGCAGCCTCATCATAATACATTTGCTCCAAATCAGTATACTCCAACAAACCTTGCTCTTCTAATGCTTTTAGACTTGGCAATTCATCTGTGATATTATCGTCAGGAATAAGAGCCTCTACTGCATCTATGCCAGCAGGTAGTGTAGGGCCTCCAAAGCTTGACTTAAGTTTGAATCCATTATAGCTTGGAGGATTGTGGCTAGCCGTAATAACAACTCCCATATAAGCATCTAATCTTGCTGCTCCCAAAGAAACCATAGGAGTAGACACAAATCCTTTAGCAAGGTAAGTTTTGATTCCATGATGCCCCATGATCTGAGTTGTAGCTTCTGCAAACATCTCTCCCGCAAAACGACAATCGTGTCCTACTACTACTCCCTTTCCTCCATTCTGTTTAATCCACAAAGCTGTAGCAGTAGCAATACGTTTTACATTATCTACGGTGTACTCTTTAGCAATAATAGCTCTCCACCCATCTGTTCCAAACTTAATTTTTGTCATATTTCTGTATTTTTCTAGAAAAAATTTTTGCCATTCCCCTTAGTCTGCCTTAGGGTTTTTCTTACTTTGCGTTAAAAATAGAAAAAAACTTGAAGGTATCCTATTAGAAGATTCTACAAAATCACTTAATTTTCATTAAGAAAGATTGTATCTTTGCACGTCAAATAAATTAAAAATGCAAGATAGTTTTAGACATAAGGGCATGCGTAAGCGATTAGTAGAAACTATTTCGCAAAAAGGCATCACAGACAAAGCTGTCTTGGGGGCTATAAATAGTATACCTCGTCATTTCTTTTTAGAGAAGGCTTTTGAGGAGCAAGCGTATGAAGATAAAGCCTTTCCTATAGACGAACTACAGACTATATCTCAACCTTATACGGTAGCTTATCAGACACAATTATTGGGTATACAGAAGCGCAATAAAGTGTTGGAAATAGGTACAGGTTCGGGGTATCAATCAGCAGTGTTAGCACTCTTAGGTGCTAGAGTCTATACAGTAGAACGCCATGAACTGTTGCACCAAAAAGCTCAACATATGTTTGAACTTTTGGGCCTATTGGGTATTCGAGCATATCATGCTGATGGATACAAAGGATTAGGAGAATTTGCACCATTTGACAAAATTTTAGTCACAGCAGCAGCACCAGAAGTACCTAAGGCATTATTGCAGCAACTAAAAATTGGAGGGATATTGGTAATACCCGTAGGAGGTAGAAAAGGCCAACAAATGTTGCGTATAACTTGTGTTGGTGAAAATGATTTTAAGCAAGAAGTTTTTGATCAATTTAGGTTTGTCCCTATGTTACCTGGAAAAAATTATAGACCTTAGATATACTAATACTAAACTCTTTTAACGTTATATCATAATAACAACTCATGAAAAGCAATTTATGACATCATTCTCTACCAATAAATAACACATTACATCTATCAAATGTCTTTTAATAGATTTACTTTGAACCCTATATTGAGAAGTAAGTTTTGCCACACACTACTACACACACTAGCAATTTTACATGACTTTTGATTAATACTAAAGAATATAGATGACAGCGCTATTTTTAATAGTCCTTTACTGTAGCATCTTCTATTGGTGGATGAATCGGTCTAGCTTTTTTGAAATAAAAGGCCTGACCAAGTCATCTATATACCTAATATTCCTTATTAAAGTGGCAGTTGGTGTTTCTTATGGCTTTATCCATATGCATTATTTTGGAGGTGGAGACACCTGCTTATATTTTGAAGCTAGCGAAATCATCTACAATACTTTTCTAGAACACCCTTCTTATTACATACAATCTATATTAGGAGAAAAACTCCCTATGCCCTCTGAAGATGTCTTTGAATATCCTCGAAGAGAAATCTTTTGGAAAGATTTTGGAACCTATGCGCTCGTTCACCTGCATGCCATCTTACATTTATTTACATTTGGGTATTATAGTGTTTTTATTGTTTACATAGCCATTATAAGTCTGTACGCAAGTGTTATTTTTTATAAGATATTTAGAACCTATTTGGATATTCCTAAAGCAGCATTAGTTTTTTTCTGTTTCTTTTTACCTTCACTTCTCTTCTGGACTTCAGGTTTTCACAAAGATGTATTTGTTTATTTAGGGCTCAGTCTTTTACTTTTGGGTATCACCAACCAACAAACTAACCCTCGAAAGGCAATAGGCTCTATCATAGGAGGTTTAGTCATTGTTGCATTAGCTCGATATTATCTTATTGCACTCCTATTTCCTGCTACACTTGCCTATTGGTGGAGTCTACATAGACCTAAACATGTCATTGCTAATTTTGTAAGTGTATATGCTTTATTTAGTTTCGTTGCTATTATTTTAGAACTTTTTGTTCTGCCCTTTTCTTTTATAGACGTTATAACTACAAGACAACATGAGTTTTTAGCCACTTTTGGAAATTCGAATATAGAAGGAGTTCCTGCTTTGTCCAACTCCTTAGTAGGTATTCTTTTAATTATCCCTACAGCTATTGTTAATGTATTTTGTCGTCCATTTCTATGGGAGTGTCAAGATATACTTCAGTTTTTTGCAAGTGTTGAAATTATGGCTTTTTTAGGCTTAATTATAGCTACTTTTGTTGTCCCTAAAAAGCAATTAAATCCTAGCTCTAAACCTCTAATGTCCTTCTTGTTTTTCTATGCTATTTCTAATCTAATTCTGATTGGCATTTTAGTTTCTAATGTAGGTACTATTGTACGTTATAGAGCAATTGCCTTAGGATTTTTAGCTATGCTGCTTCTTAATATTTTGGATTTTCAAAAAATAAAAATCTTTAATAAAACTCCAATCCGAAAACTTCCGAAAAATAAAGCACCCAAAGAGAAAGAAGAAATGACAATGGTTTAATACAAGTCTTGCCTTTCCTATCTTGTTGTATTCCTAATCAGTTGATAATAAAAATGAATCAATTGTTGGTAGTTTTCAAAACTGATAACATCATCTATTGGGTTTGTTTCTAATAATGTTCGAGTGCTCTGCTCTACAGGCGAAAAATAATATAATTGCTCTGTCAACGCAGCAAAATAATTAGCATCAGTATACTTAAATCGTGTAGTTGGGATCACCAATGTTTCTGCAAAAACCTCCTTAATAGTAGTTTGCAACAGATCGAAACTATAGCCTTCTGCTGATGCTATATTTTGAGCATAAGCACCTTCTGAACTTAATTCAACCTTAATATTTCTATTAGCAATCCAGTCATTTAGCTCTTGTTCAAAATCGCTCATATCCCAATCTTTAGAAAGCAATGTATGCAAGACTGCTTCTGTCGAATCGCCTGCTTTCTTTTTTAGTTGCTCTAACTCTATAGTACTCCACAACGAAGCTTGGGCGACTTTATCATTGGCAATACTCTGATGGGCAAACCATTTCAGCAACCACAAATTTGCACCTACCATACGTTGCATAAAAGGCATTTCAGGAGTAAGAAATGTCAAAAAACTATTAGAAAGCCCCTTTCTTAAATCATTATACAAAACATTAGTTTGCAAGGTTTGACTAGCAGACTTGAGCTCCCCCATATTATTCTTGTTATCCTTGAGTTCTATCTTGACCTTATTTTTGGCAGCCACCCCAACTAATGCCATTGGCTGCTCTACAGACAATACACCTTCAGCCCAGAGTCCATTACCTGTTGCTAGCCCAAATTCGAACTCAATTCCAGCCTGCTGAAACATCCATGCAATAGCTTTTGCACTAGCAGTCTCTAGGTTATAACTATCGTGTGTAAATACACAATACAAGGTTCGCTCTGGCACCCAATCTTCGGAGGTAACAAGCCTTAAGGCCTCCAAAATTGCTAAAACACTCACTTTTCCATCTAATGTACCACGCCCCCAAACCTTATTATCTTTCAATTTACCTAAAAATGGATTGTAAGACCATTCAGGGATAGTCTTCAGGTCTGGGTCCAATACATCTTGATTAGCTAGCAGCAACACTGGTTTTTTACTAGGGTTTCGGCCATTCCATTTCAATATTAGGCTAAACTCATTGATATATTGATATTCAACGCCAGTGTGTTTGAATACAGATGAGAATTTTTGCCCTATTAGCTCCTTAAACTTAGTAAATACTGCAGTATCTATAACAGGAGTTGATATGGTAGGTAATTTTATGGATTGTGCTAACCTGCCTACAGCCTTTGTATTCAAAGGCATCGGTTCTACCAATGTAGCTTGATTTTGTTTGGAGGAAACGGTGATTGTATTAAACACCAAAATAACCCCAATAACTAAGGCTATAAAGATCAACAATACACCCAATAATTTTTTCATGGTGGCTTCTATTTTTTCGAGGAATCAACTTTCTCCGAAAAATAACAAAAGGTTGCCGAAATCACTTTCTTGGCAACCTTTTGTTTTATAAAAAACACCCAAAATATATTCGTCTATAAGAACTTATCGCACAATCAGTTTCCCTGTATTGAGTAAAGAACCATCTCCTTCCAATCGATAGATATACACTCCTTGTGGCAAATTCCCTCTTTGCAATTGAATTTTATTGCCAGTAGAATGTCTTTCTAAAGCTACTTTACCAGTGATATCGTAAACATTCAGTTGCAACTCTTGGTAGTTATTACCCAAAACCTCTATAGTTGTTTGCTCACTAAATGGATTTGGATATGCTCTAACTTGGACTTGATTCTCATCAAGTTTTTCTGGTTGCTCTAAGGATAAGATTATAAAGTTCTCACCAATCTTATGTACAGTTGTGTTGGTTAAAACAGCAGGATTAAAATCAAAATAAATACCTACTTGGTTGTATATAGTAGTTCCTACAGGATTATTTACTTGCTGTGCTATTCTGAACTTAACAAAACCATGTGAGGCAGCTTCATTCACATTGCTATCTGGTAGCATAATATTATCAAAGCTAATCTCTATCTCTCCATTTCCTTGGAATGTCCAAGTATAAGGATGACTAGAAGCTCCCATTTGGAGATCGGTTGGGTCTAAGTATTGTGATAACTGATCAACTATACGGACATTGAAAGCGGTATCTGTCCCTGTATTTTGGAATCGAATAATGTATTCAATATCCTGATTTTTATTAATAAAATGATCCACACCGTAGCCCATAGGAAAACCTCGCTTATCGTTAGGGTCCCAAGAACCAATATTAGGTTGACAGTCGATAGAAACAGATGGACTTGCGTCATCCTCTGCATATTGCGTGATAAATCCAGTACTTACACTATTGGTCAAACCTGTAGCTATACATGCCTCTACCATTATTGATGGGCTATTTCCTACAGGATGATAAGCAGCCTGCTGTGCTTCTAATCTATAGGTTTTGCCATTAGCATAAAAACTGATACCTATACTCTCCCCTGCTAACAACTGAAATGAATTGGTCATCATCATAATATGATCTTCCAATACAAAGTATTGCAAGCTTGTACTCATATCTCCAGTCCCTACATTAGTTATTGTAAAATAGATACTATCTCCTGCACATCTTGCAGAAACATCTATATCAGAGCCATCCCAAAGTGGATTAGAGGTTGCACATAAGGTATCTGGCGAAATAGTAGCTTCGGTACAATGTGTTTGGTTTATAATAGAGGTATCACAACTCAAACTAGCCATTATAGTAAATGTCCCACAATCATTGTATGGTATATTTCCTACATTAAAGGTCAAGGTATTTCCACTTTGACTTGTTAAAGGAATCGAGGAACTGGTGTATGTCAAAGCTGTATCCAAATCTATAGTCACTACAGCATTAGGTTCATCTATTGTGCCTGTATTACAATACTGAACAGTGTAAATATTATTCATGCAACGTCTCAAAAATGGTGTAGAAACATCCACACTCAAAAAAGGGCAATTAAATAAGGCTTGCGCTCCAAAATCGATTGTATCTCTAGAATAAGTTGTATTAAATACAACCTGCTGACTATCTGGACATAACTGCCAATAATTGTTTGGAGGAATAACCTTGACCCAATAACTCCCTGTATCTACCAAGAAATCATAAACCCCATCACTATTTGTAGTAGTCCAAGCTACATTGCCATAACCATCTGTTATTTGTACAGTCCAATAAGCCAAACTATCTTCTCCTGCTGTAGCTAGACAATCATAATTAACATCTCTATAGACAGCTCCTTGTATATGGCTAGTGATAGAATTTCCAGCAGAATCCATCTTAATCATACAACCATTTTCGCCTCTATACCCTCCTATGATCAAACCGTCATCTGAAGTCTCCTTCAGTCCCATTCCTGCATTATTATCTAGATCATAAATCAAACGAAACCAAAGATTCTGACCAGTATCATCATATTTAGCCACATAAGCAGCATCAACCATTACAGCCAAAGCTCCACCATGTGTAACATAAGCATCTCCTGTTACCACAAAATTCCCATCTGAAGTTTGTACAACTTGCTGTGCATTTCCTAAATTATTGCCAATACTCATAGATGGAGCAGTCCATAGTTCATTTCCATTTTTATCAGTACGCAACAAGAAAGGAGACCATCCAGCAAATCCACCTAAGCTTCCTGTTATAGCATAGCCACTATCTGCTGCTACAGTTATGCTAGTCACTTTGGTTCCTGTGGCAGACCAAAGAGGATTAGCCTCTGTCCAAATAGTATCACCAGTACTGTTCATTTTCACTAGCTGAACCACACTTGAAGAGGTCTGTCCTACTGCAATATAACCTCCTTCAGGAGTTGGTTGCATGTCATTCCAGAAAGATCCTGTATGCAGTTTAGTCCATAGCGTATCTCCTTGTGGGTTAATCTTAATCAAAAAGGATTGATTGAATTGGCTACCAGCCCCTTCTCCTATATGTGCCAAAAAGATATAATTTCCATCATTGGTTGCACGTACTTTGCTTCCTGTAGCAATACAAGAAGCTGGACTAGCCGGCATACAAGGTAAGCCATACTGTTTAGTCCAAACTGTATCTCCTAAAGAATTAATTCGCATCAAATAGGCTGCTGCCTGATTATTTCCTGCTATAATATAACCACCTGTAGGCAACTCCACAACAGAACGACCCCGCTCTATCCCAACTGCTAAATTATTGTTGTAAGCTTTGGTCCATTGAGGCATGCCATAAGCATTGGTTTTTACGGCTCCTATATAGTCTCTTATAGCTCCTGAATAGTAGCTAATATCTCCAACCAATAAATATCCTCCATCGCTGGTTTGGATAACATCATGCCCCTTGAATCCTGGTCCCCAACCTGGGGTAGTTGGCATAGCATAAGTTCTTTCCCAACCTTGTGCAGAAAGGCTTATTGCAGCCAATAATAACATTGATAATATTAAATATTTTTTCATAATCTTATGTTTTTTCTATGCTGTTGATTTTTAGGGATGAAGCCTAACTAAAATAACATTTTTATCTTATTCTTTTCACTTTTAATTTTGTTAAAAATACTCGCCATAGCTAAGGCCATGACTGTACCTTTTGCCTCATTATAAACAAAAATAACCTTGCTAAATTCTCTAACTTTAGTTAGGCTTCATCCCTAGAGTCAATTAGATAGTACAAACATCTTATAAATAAATACTAAAGACAAGCACAAAAAACCTTATTTGTTTAGTATATTTAAACAATAAAACATATTAAAAAACTAATAACCAATAAATTAAATAAACATTTTGTTTTTAATATTTTTAATTTCATAAATGAAAAATTCTCGCTTAATAGAGTTATTTAAGAGTTTTTCGAGCAAAGAGAAGCGATTATTGGGGCTTTGGCTCGATTCGCCTATCCACAACAGCCGCAAAGACGTAAAAAAACTATATCTATTTCTAATAGAAGACACTAAGGGACTCCAAGTTAGATTCCTCCACAAGGAGTTGACTTGGGCAATGCTTTATCCCAAACAAGACTATGATGATGGGCAACTTCGCCAAACTATCCATCAGCTGCTAAAAGCAGTTGAGCAGTTTTTGGCTTATCAAGAATTTCAGCAAGATGCTACAGCTGTACAATTGAGCTTGATCAAGAATCTTCGCAAACGCAAAACAGCTAAAGCTTTCCAAGTAACTAGCAAACAGCTAGAACAAAAACTAAAAAAACAAACTCAACAGGATGCAACTTATGTTCAGCATCAGCACAATTTATTGATGGAGCAGTTTCTGGTGTCTGAAGAGGCCATGCGTATAGTCCCCCGAAATCTTCAAAAAGTGTCAGATAGTCTAGATATACAGTATATCGCCCAAAAGTTGCGTCAAGCTTGTCTATTGCATCCACACCAAGCAATGTATAAAAATGATTACAACCCTAAATTGCTTGATGTCATCTTGGCAGCAACCGAGTCAGAGGGCTATCAAGACAGCATTCCGGCTATTGGCGTTTATTATCATTGCTATTTAGCGCTAAGAGCAAGCCCTGAAGCTGCCAAACATTATGATCAGTTGTTGATTTACCTCTATACTCAATCGGCTTATTTTGGGAAGGATGAAATGAGGAGTCTTTATTTATTAGCCATCAATTATACTATACGCCAACTTAATGAGGGTATTGAAGGCTATTTAGAAAAGGTTTTTGAGCTTTATAGAACTGGGATTGAAGAGGGTTTCTTGGTTCAAGATGGCAACTTGAGTCCTTGGACTTATAGAAATGCTATAACAGCTGGTATTCGGCTCCAAAAATATGCTTGGGCAGAGAAATTCATAAAAACCTATCAATCTTTTATCCCTATTGCTCATCAAGACACGATTCCTAAGGAGTGTTTGGCTAAGCTCTATTATGAACAGAAGCAATACAAAAAAGCGATTACTATTTTAGATGGCATCCAGTTCAAGGATATTCTACTACAGATCAATAGTAAAATTATTCTAGCCAAAATCTATTATGAGCTTCAAGATTTAGATGCACTAGACCCTCTTTTACACAATATCAAAACCTACCTAAAACGAAAGGAATTGGTGGGCTACCACAAGGAGAATTACAATAATGTCATTCGCTTAATACAGCGCTTAGTCAAAACCAATTTATTCGACAAGGAGGCAAAAAAAGCACTTCGAGAAGAAATACAAAATACTCAACCACTGACTGAAAAGGATTGGTTGCTGCAGGAGCTGCAATAAGAGCTATTGAGGATTAGTTCGACTGTAGAAAAATCCCCCTAGCCCCCTTTACAAGGGGGAATGTAAAAGGGGACTGCATTGTGTATATAAACTCCCCCTTGTAAAGGGGGCTAGGGGGATTTCCATCCTCAGTATAGATATAGCACAAGGTCCTTCTCACACATAAAAAAACCACTATTCCGTAGGGGGAAAGTGGTTAAAAATTTATTTTTTAGATTTCTAGGACAGGTTCCTTCTTTATATCAAATTCTAAGCCAAAGGCTTATTTTTTCTTTCTACTTGCCTTTATTTTATCCAATTGAAATTGAGCCTCTTGGTGCAATACCTTTGCATGATGCTGTGGGTCTTGTTTTAGGCATCTTTCGTAATAAAACTTAGCCTTAGACATATTACCTCTATTCTCCCATATTCTGGCAGCTTCTAGGGCTGCTTTACCTGCATAATAATAAGGTTTTTGATTTCCAGCCTCCAATACTTCATCGTATTTGAGCAAGGCATCATCGTAGCGACGCATTTTGTGATAAATTCTACCTATTCGGAAAGGATGCTCTAATTTTTCTCTCTCTGTTTTTAGTGTAGAAATCTTACACTGCTCCATACTACTCATTGCCTTGCTATAGTATCCCCCCTTAAAGAGTAAACGAGCTTTTAGCAATTCTGGATTGGGACGGCCTCCATCTTGTGCTTCGTGTTGGGCATCTCTATCTCTAGGTGTAATAGCTGTTCCTTTCACTAGGGTTTTGCCATTATAAAAGCTGTATTCCTTTCCTTTGTTTTTAAGAAGGTCTATCCAAGCTAGTTTTTGATAAGTGTCTTTGATATAATGCACCCCATAATATTTGCTTAGATAGGTTTTGAAGTTTTTGGATGCAGAAAAGTCTAAACGATAAACTTTGCAAAGTCCCTCTAGGTATTCTAAGTGGAAAAATGGTATCTGATCATCTCCCATAGGACGTTGTTGCAATGTAATGAATGCTTTAGGTGTATTGCCTATATACAAATACATATTGGCAATAACATAATTGGCTAAAGAACTCTCTTTGAAATCTAGGATTTGATCATTTATTTTCCGCCAATCGTCTCCATCATGATTGCGCAAGTACATCAACATACTTGCATAGGTTACTTGTACATGCTGATTAAACTCAAACTTAGGGTACTTCTCTCCATATTCAATAATCTCTACTAAGTTTTTTAAGCCCTTATCTATACTTCCTTTTACATTACCCCATTTATTTTTGCCAGGAGTAGCTGCTACCAAGATTTGGATAACACCTAAGACCATTTTATTCTCCACAAATTTTGGGAACAATTTGATGTTGTCTTCTAATAAATTATAAGCTTTTTTGATATTTGGTACTGCCTCCTCATTCATTCCAAACTTAAGCTGAAGCAGTGCTTCATGCAATAACATTTGGGCTTGACAAAACAGGAAATAAGGAGAGCCTTCATCACCTGTTGCCATTTTTTCTAAACGTTGTTGTCTTGTTACAGAAAGACGCTCTTTTTGGTTTATACTTTCGGATACAAATACCTTATAAAAATCTAAATAATCCTCCATAAAGTGAGTCATTAGATTATAAGGGTTGCGTAGACGTTCTGCAACTAGGGATTTAGAAGCTTTTTCGAAGCGCAAGGAAAACACATTACTAAAGGCAGTCTTAAGACTGTCATTAAATTCATAAATACCTGCTCGTTTTGATTCTGAAGGATCTTGTGCTTGAGTTTGATGAAATGCACAAATTGATAATACTAAAACAATTAGTAGCTGTTTGGACATCAGGATTGGAATTTTAGATTAATGGAATCTTAAATAAGTAATAGTTGCCAATTATTTTGATCAGCATAACTTCTCTCTGCAAAAATAACTCCTACTATTACTCCACGATCTACAAAAATAAAAAAACCTTAGGAAAAAATTCCTAAGGTTTTGTATATATCTAAGTTTCTGTAAATTGAAAAAAAATACAGATTTATGCTTTATTCTCTTCTGCAGGTACTTCTTTTCCTACATCTAGAATTAGATCATCTACTAAGATACGTCCACAGTGCTCACAAACAATAATACGTTTGCGTTGAGTCAATTCTAATTGAATTTGTGGTGGAATCTCATTGTAGCAACCTCCACAAGCATTACGCTGAATAGTTACTACAGATAATCCATTGCGGTAAGCACCACGTACACGATCATACGCTTTTAGCAATCGATCTTCGATCTTTTTGCGTGCACGAGTAGCTTTACGCTCTAGTGTTTTTTCTTCTTTCTCTGTTTTAGTGATGATCTTTTTAAGTTCTTCACGTTTAACAGCTACATCGCTTTCCTTTTCCTCTTTTCTCTTCTTAGCTGCATCTAGAGTAAGCTCTTTGTTCGAAAGCAGTTGTTTTGCTTCACGAATACGTTTATTAGCTAACTGTATATCTAGCTTTTGAAGCTCAGTTTCGCGCATTAAAGCATCAAACTCTCTATTGTTTTTAACATTGTCTTGTTGACGCTCATATTTCTCAATCAAAGCTTCAGAGTCTTTGATTTGATTTTGGTACTTAGCTATCGTTTGTTCAAACTCTTTAGTTTCCCCAGTTAGTTTATCCAAACGTGTGTTAAGTCCTACAATATCATCTTCCAAATCACGCACTTCCATAGGAAGTTCACCTTTCAGTTTTTGCAATTCATCCATTTTGGAATCAATGATTTGCAATTGGTATAGATTACGTAATTTTTCGTCTATTGGAATATTCGATTGTTTTTTCTTAGCCATATCTTACAAATAATTTATTGGATTTGTATTTACAGATGTACGATAGATTGCAAAAGTAGTAAATTTTTGCATTAATAAATCATAAAGTAAATCAATTGTAAATTGTTCGCTTTCAAAATGTCCTATATCTGCTATAATAATTTGTCCATCTGCATCAAAAAACTGGTGATATTTATAATCTCCTGTTATGAAAATATCTGCTTTTGCACGTATTGCATTTTTTAGCAAGAAACTTCCTGCTCCTCCACAGATGGCAATTCTTTTAATATTTTTTTTGCATAAGTTGGTATAACGTACACAAGCTGTCTGCATTTTTTCTTTCAAGTTCTTCAAAAACTGTTGACTGTCTACAGCTTCAGCTAACTCTCCAACCATCCCTGAACCAACTTGCATATATTGGTTTTCGAGAGCTATAACATCATAAGCTACTTCCTCATAAGGATGAGCTTGGATCAATGCTCTAACAACTCTTGACTGCAAATGAGCAGGAAAAATAACTTCTATTTTTTGCTCTGCTTCTTGGTGTCTTTTCCCTATATCTCCTACTGTTGGGTTTGTGCCTTCTCCCCCTCTAAATGTGCCGACTCCTTCTACCCCAAAGCTACACTCATCATAATTGCCTATTTGCCCTGCTCCTGCTGCAAATAAAGCTTTTTTAAGCTCATTTGCCTTATCTTTAGGTACAAAGGTATAGAGTTTTTGTAGTATACCCTTTTTGGGTGCTAAAATCTGAGTATTCTGTAGACCTAGTTTTTCTGCTATTTTTGAATTAACCCCATTGTATATAACATTATCCAAGTTTGTGTGAATTGCATAAATAGCAATATCATTTTTAATAGCCTTGAGGATAACACGTTCTATATAGTTTCGTCCTGTAATCTGCTTTAACCCACTAAACACTATTGGATGATGTGCCACAACTAGATTACATCCTTTTTCTATAGCTTCATCTATAATAGCCTCTATAGAATCTAGACAAACTAAAATACCTGTTAGTTCTGCATTAGCATTACCTACTATCAATTTAGCATTATCATAACTCTCTTGATATGCAGAGGGTGCTATTTCCTCTAAATAGTTTAAAACTGTTCGAATTGTAGCCATTATACTCTATTCATTATCTATTAAATGCTTATCAAGGTTTGCTTCTTGAGGCATTTTTGAGAAGTATTCTTTTACTTTTTCAAAATCAGGTTTATTGCAATTAAAAGCACTTCCAGTAAAGACTTTTTTACCATCAACCATCAGTTTATTATTATCAAGAGTTACAACTTTTCCATTATAAGCAACCTTTCTCATAGTCATTCCCAAAAGATTCTTCAACTGAATTTCGCTTTGGGTTACCACTAAAATTGGTTGTGTAAAAAGCATAACTGCTAAAAATATAAAAAAAGAACCCATTAGTAATTGTATCATATCTTCTGACATAAAAGCAGTAACTAATATAATGATTGCTGCAATTAACTGAATAACTGGAAAGATCTGATTAGACTTTACTTTTATAGGCAACATAGCTTGTTCTTTTACGCCAAAAAAAGGATAGTAACTTTCTCATTACTATCCTTTTTGAGTATATAGATTAAATCTAACTTCTAGTATTTCCACTTACGGTTAGCACCACCATCACTAGCAGGTCTTTCTTGGCTTTTTTCTCCATCTTCTATTATGTAGAATTCTACACGACGGTTCATGAAATGCTCAGGTTCTTTGCGAGCATTTTCTACCAAGTTTTTCACTTCACCATTGTATTTAATTATGAATCTGCTTCTATCAATACCATGCTTGTTAGCAAGGTACTCAATAGCAGTCATTGAGCGATTGTAAGAAAGCATGTCATTGTATTCATTGCTTGCACGAACATCAGTGTGACCATGAGCAATAACTTTCAAACTAGGATAAGCTTTCATTACAGAAGCTACGTGCAATAATTGCTCATATGCTTCAGGACGTAGATAGTATTTGTCTAGATCGAAGTGAATCATTGGTAAGTACCAATCTTTCAAGATTCCACCACCTTGACCAGCTAAAGGCTCGTAAGTTTCTTCTCCAATAACTAACTTAGGACCATTTTCACCTTCTACTACTTCTACATCAGCAGGAGTAATTGGCTTAGGAACATCTGCTACACCATCTTCATCTGTAGGATACCCAGGAGGAGAGAATGGTTCTTTATCTGAGCTATTAGGCACACCATCACCATCTGAATCCAAAGTACGACCTTTGCTATCTACCTCTGTGTCAGGTGGAGTATCTGGTTCTTGATCTAACGCATCTGGAACACCATCATCATCAGAATCTTTGAACCAATCATCATCTAACTTCTCTTTCAAGTCAGCAACATCTTGCATAGGATATACCAATGGGTTGATAAACCACAATGGTTGAATACGCTTCGCTTTTTTACCAATATGGAAGTTCAAACGTAAACTTGAGTAGTGAGGTATATCAATATTTGATGTACGAGCACCATTCTCCTTACGATTCTTTCCATCAATAAAGTCATCATCAGATATATATGCTTGATGCTCTAATGCGATAGAAATACGTGGCGTAATCAAGAACTCTAAACTTAATCCAACATTTACATATGGATTAACAACCATACGTTTTTGATCTTTTCCAAGGTGGAAAATATTTTTAGAGTTTTGTTGAGCTAATGTCTCATAAGAATCATCTAAGATTCCTTTGACATCATTTCTCAACGTTTTACGATCTTTAATATTAGTAGCATCTAAACCTACACCAATAGTACTCATGTTAGTAGAACCACTATTATAAGCACCACCATTAGCATCTAGAGCATTCATCTTAGTTTGATACAAGTTAGCACCAATACCTACGATTAGATTCAAACTCCATTTGTTATTCTTTCTGTGAAACTTAATGTTATTTAAGTTATATACAGTCTGAAAAGACAATGAATGATATTGAGGAATAAAGTAGTTTGCATAAAAAGCATTACCCGTTGAATACAAACCAGGTTTAACTATTAAACCAGGATTACCTGTTGGGGTAATAGGGAAAGGATAGATATTTGGATGCGCTCCTCCTGTAGATGCTTGATAGTTCAAACCTCTAGCTTGACCAAACATATACTCTCCTTTTAGGGAAAAGACATATCCAATTGATTTGCGAACATGTACGCTAGCCCCCCAGCCAAACTGAGGTTTAACATCACCACTGATGATAAAACTACCACCACCAATACCAATTTGCCACATATCTCTTGGACGTCCTGGAAACTGGTTTTTACCTTCTTTCCATTCTGCATGTTGTGCTTGGTCCTTTTTTCGAATCTTGCCATCATCTGTAGCATTGACCGAGACTTGCGCATTAGAGGATGTAGTTGCCAAAAAGACAACGACCATTCCTAATACTGCTTTTGTAAAAAACTTAAACATTCCTAATGTATTTTTTAAGTATAAACTTTACGCGTATTTGACGTATCATTTAGGTTATTAGGGAAATATAAATACACGCAAATGTATTATTTTTTTTATGTTAATAGCAATTATTCTACACCTTATTTTAGAAACAAGGGCAATTTTTATGCATTTACATACGTTAAGTGTCACTTTTTAGCCCTAAAAAGCAAAAAAGTGACACTTTTACTTATAACTTTGTTTAGAAATTTATATCCAAAATAAACACTTAAGCATTTATTACTTGGGGTTTAACTAATTTCTCTAAGGCTAATTCTAAGGCTGTTGTTGAGATTAAAACATCTTGATTATTTGTCGTTTTAACAAGCTCTAATGCCTTTCGGATAGATTCTGATACATCCAAAAACATAGCCTCATCTGTTAGCTGAATATCTGCTTGCATCAGATAAGCAAAAACTCTAGCCATCCCGCTGTTAGCAATGAAATCAGGAATTACAGATATTTTTTCGTCTGTGTATCTAGCTGTTGGGCCAAAAAACACTTGGTCATCAATAAAAGGTACATTAGCACCACAAGAGACAACCTTTAGACCATTATCCATCAACTTATCAATTTGTTCTCTTTTGATTAGTTTGGAGGCTGCTCCAGGTATAAATACATCAGCTTTGAGGTCCCAAATCTCTTTATTGGCTTGCTCAAAAGGAATCATATCTTTGGAATAGAGCTTATTACCATTCTTGTTCAGATATAAATCTAAAACTTCCTCAAAAGTTAATCCTTCAGGACGAATAAGCCCTCCTGCAATATCTACTATACCTACAATAATAGCACCTTTTCGGGCTAAATAATAGGCTGCTGCTGAAGCAACATTCCCCCAGCCTTGAATAATAACACGTTTACCCTCTACATTGGCTTGATGATACAGATCATAATAATGAACTACAGATTCGCAAACGCCATAACCTGTAATCAGGTCTGCAACAGCAAGTTTAGCAGTAACAGAAGGTGTACATTGAGGGTCTTCTACTAACTTACTTACCCCTTGTCTTAGTTGTCCTAATACTGCAATCATCTTACCTTGAGGTAAATCTAGATGACCACGAACAATTCCTTCTTGTGGATGCCATAATCCCAAATCTTCAGTGATTGGAATTACATCTTTTAGCTCATCTACATTTAGGTCTCCGCCTGTTCCATAGTAGTTTTTCAACAATGGAAAAACAGCTTTGTACCATCTACGAAGCACCTCATCTTTGCGAGGATCATTGGGATCGAAATTAATCCCTGATTTAGCTCCACCAATATTAGGTCCACAAAAAGAAAATTTCACTTCCATGACTTTTGCCAAAGAAACTACTTCTTCTTTATTTAAACCTTTGCGAAGTCGAGTACCACCACCAGCAGCACCACCTCTAAGTGAGTTGATCACAACCCAACCTTTAGCACCAGTCTCCGAATCTGTCCATTCAAATACGATTTCTGGTTCTTTTTCCTTATACTGTTTTAATAATTCTTCCATAGCCTTGTTTTTTTGTATGCAAATATAGTTATTTGAGGTCAAATAGTTACAAGTTTTTTGCATTTAACCTAAGCTTAATCTAGATGTTAGAACATTTGAGTAATATTAGCCTTTATAATAATCTATACCAACAAGATTATCAGTCATTTAAATATGGATATTTACTTCGTCCATTCCATAAAAGCCAAGATCCAACTTCTTTGAAGATTGCGCTGTTGAATACTGATGAACATGACTATAGTGAGTTTAGAAAAGCATTGTTTCAGTTAGCCCACAATTTTAAGGCTATAGACATTGTAGATTTAGGTCAAATCAAAGGTGGATTCATTGGATTGACAGAGACTGTAGACTATTTAGTAAAGCATAAAATCTTTCCTATTATTATAGGTAAGGATAAACAAGTAGTTGACTCACAGTTTCGAGCATATGAGCACCAACGAGATTTACTACACCTAACACTTGTGGACAGCCATTTAGATTGGTCAGAAAAGGACTCTTTACTAATCAATAAATTACTAGAAAGGCATCCTAATATTTTAGCAAATTTTAGTTGTGTAGGCTACCAATTGCACTATTGTAATCCTGTAGCTATCGACTTTTTGAAGGATAAATTCTTTGAGCTTTTTAGACTTAGTAAAATTCAACAACATTTGGCCGATATAGAGCCTATTGTAAGAAATACAGACCTACTTGGATTCAATCTAGCAAGCATAAAAAGTTCGGATGCACCTTGTACTACTCATCCTAATCCGAATGGTTTTTTTGCAACAGAGGCTTGCAAAATATTGCGTTATGCGACCATGAGCGATCAACTTTCTTCTTTGTCTATATTTGGATATGATCCTACATTAGCTGATCATGGACAAACAGCCCAATTGGTAGCTCAGTTGATTTGGTATGCTATTTCTGGTTTTTATGCTCGAAAGGGAGAATATCCTGTAGATACTGATAGACTAACCAAGTATGTAGTAGAACCTACTCATCATGACTATCCTCTCACTTTTTTCAAAAGTAGTAAGAGTGAACGTTGGTGGCTTTGGGTTCCTAAATTAGAAATACACCCTATTTATCAACATCAACCTCTTATTCCTTGTTCTTATCAAGACTATCAGAAAGCTTGTGATGGAGAAATTTCAGCACGATTACTAAGAATTTTCAGCCAATTCTAAAAAACAATATCTATACTGACTATTATTTTTTAGGACTGGGTTTGATTTCAAATTCTCGAATGACTTCTATTGTCTGCACATCTTTTTCTATCTTTGCGACAAACACAATAACTCCTTTGGGTTTAGATTTTTGTAGCATTTTGAGCATTGGTTGAGTCAATATTCCACTATTCCCTTTTTCGCTTTTTATCTTATTTTTGAATATATAATTAACTTCTAGTTTTTTGACTTCATAAATATTCCCATAAAAATCACGAACTTCCAATGCCTGTTTTAATAAAATGTCTAAGTCTGTCTTAGAGATAACATTTTGATACACATTTCCCCATTGCAACTGATAAAAACTCTCTGTTGCACTTTCATCTACTATTTTAAATCGAATAGGTAAGGTCATTTTAGATGCTACAGGTTCCCCCTCTTTCATTGCTGGTTCAAAATCAGGAAACATCCGAACAATTCGTAAGGCTTCTTGCCCACATCCATTTCCTATGTTCCGAATCAATTCAGCACTAGAAACACGCCCTTTAGCATCCACTAAAAACCGAACGACAACAACTCCTTCTGTTTTGTGAGCTTTGGCACTATCTGGATACACAATATGTTGTCGGATAAATGCCATAACCTGAGGTGCAGAACAAGCTTGTTGTTGTTCAGAGCTAATCAAAGGATCATTGCAGCCTTCAAATAAAGGAGGTATATCAACTTGAGTATACACAGAATCGGATTGCCCAATTAGAGAGTTTATGCTAAATATGTACAAGACAAGAAAAAATAGCTTATTCATAAGACATCTAGATATAATGCAAAAAGAGAAAACTTGCGAGTTTCTGCAAATTTTCTCTTTTTTATTCTTTTTTAAGATTGATGTTTTTTTTAATTCCTTTTCTATTTAAAGGTAACACCAATTTCCCATTCCATATCAACGGCTTGCCCATCTGCTTCAGCAGGCAGCCACTTTGGCATCATTCCAATGACTCGAAGAACCTCTTCATCGCAGCCATGACCAAGTCCCTCTGAGATACTTATCTCTGCAAGGTCTCCAGAAGCTTTGACCGTAAAAAATACTACAACTTCACCCTTGACACCAGCACTAATAGCTTCTTCAGGGTGTTTAAGGTTACTAAAAATAAACTGCATCATTTTCATGTCTGCACAGTCTACATCTTCTGCATCTGAGCAACCAGGAAAGCGAGGTTCATCGGATTGAGCTGTAGCAACAGCTACTCCTAAAAATAATAAAATAATTGTGTTTATAAATACGTGTTTCATAACATCCTCCGTTTTGTTAGCTAGGATAAAAAGTGCATATACAATCTTATTTGCTAAAAACCATACCAGTTTTTTTTTTACAAATATTTTTTTGCAAAAAATAAGTATTGTATTTTTAGTATTCTACCTAATTCTTTAGTTAAATATAACGATTCTCATTTACTCTAAGTTACTTTTATGCCTAATTTTTTTTATTATTTATTTTTCTACTTTGTTTATTTACTCTCCAATAACAGCCAAATTCATGCACAAATACTTTCTAATCATGAAGTTGACTCTATCAATGACCTTGCTTGGGCAATATCAGAACAAGATGTAACTTTAGCAAAAACATATAGTCTCCAAGCATTAAAAGCTGCTAAAAATTTGGATTACTGGTATGGAGAAGCTAATGCATATAGTCAATTAGGGTTAATTTATGATATGTTGGGGCAAGCTGACCAAGCACTAGAATATCATTTCAAGGCCTTATCTATAGAAGAAACGCATAAAGATAGTATTATGATGGCTTATAGCCACTGCAATATTGGTGCAGTCTACTATCTTCAAAATGATTTAGAAAATGCTTTAAAGTACTATAATAGCTATCTAGACATAGCTCTTCATAAAAGAGACACCCTAGAACTTGCCAATGCTTACCTAAATATTGCAGTAGTTTATAAGGCTCAAGATAGTATAGAACAGGCCTTATCCCTTTATCAAAAAACGCTTAGTTACTACAAGGCCCTTAACCATATTCCAGGAGTATTGTCTTCTACTGCCAACATAGCTAATATATATACAGAGCAAAAAAAATATGATTTAGCTTCAGAATACTATAACTTAGTTTTAGACTCTTTAGAAAACCATTCCTCGATCCAACTAGAATTAAACCTATCTAATGCTCTTGCTAACTTTTATTTAAGTCAAAATAAGGCAGAGCAAGCACTCCCCTATGCCCTTAAAAATATAAAACTTGCACAAGAAAGCAACCAGTTAGAACGCTTACAATTTGCTTACAGTACAGTTGCGGAAACATATGAACAACTTAATAAGAAAAATTTAGCCCTCTCATATTATAAAAAATATAATAATCTTAGAGATACTATTTTGAATAAAGAACGGCAAGAAAAAATCTCAAATTTGGAAACTGTTTATCAAATTGAAAAAAAAGATCGCCAATTAGCAGAAGCTGCTCTTCAAAAAAAACAAGCAGAGTTGAACTACCAATATCAACGTAGTTTATTTTTGGGAATCATACTAAGCATTTTGGTCTTAGCCAGCTTCATTCTATATCGAAATATCAACAATCGCCAAATCAACAAAATTCTTAGAGCTAAAAATATAACTATAGAAGAAAATCTAGTTGAAAAAGATGGCTTGCTAAAAGAGAAAGAAGTACTCTTGGGTGAAATACATCATCGAGTCAAAAATAATTTAGAGCTCATTTCGAGTATTCTAGAACTTCAAGGCTATCACCTAAAGGACGAACAGGCTATCAATGCCATCAAGGATAGCCAAAAACGAGTGGAGGCTGTTGCACTGCTGCACCAACGTTTATATCAGCGAGATGATTTTAAAGGTATTCAGATACAAGAGTACTTAGAAGAACTTGTTGAAGATATTAGCGATTTGTATGATGAAGACCAAAGTATCACCATCAATACAACTATTGATAAGCTTTTTTTGGATATAGATAGTAGTATTCCTTTGGGACTTTTGGTTACAGAATTATTGACCAATGCATTTAAATATGCCTTCCCAAATAAAACATCAGGTGAAATAAATGTTATCTTAACTCAACATAAAGATCATTTGAACTTAATTATTCAAGATAATGGCATAGGTATTCAAAAAACAGCTAACCATAAAAATGCTACCAATTTTGGAATGCAGCTAGCTACAGCTCTAGCTCAACAGCTAAAAGCAGATATGACAATTAATTCTGAAAATGGAACCAGTATCACTCTGAAAATAAAAAGATTCACCTTAGCCCAAGATTCGAATAGATGAAACACAGTAACCCTAAAGTCTTAATAGTAGAAGATGAACGAATCATAGCTGAAAAAATAAAATTGTTGTTAATCCAGCAAGGTTATTTGGTTGTTGATATAGTTGATAATGCTGATGATGCCATTTCTATTTTAGAAAAAATAGCTCTTGATTTAGTTTTAGTTGATATTAAAATCATTGGCGATCTAGATGGAATTGATCTAGCACATTATATCAATCAACATTTTCAAACACCTTTTATTTTTATTACATCCAATACAGACCCCAAACACCTCAATCGACTCAAAATAACAAACCCTGCAGGACTCTTAGTCAAACCTTACAAGCCTAAAGAATTACAAATAACAGTAGAAATAGCACTACACCAATCTAGAAAACCGCAAACAACTAAAACTACACAAACAGAAGACACCTCCTGGTTTGTCAAAGACAAAGAACTATTAGTCAAGCTAAATGTGGTTGATATTCTATACGTGAAAGCCATGGATAATTATGTAAATTTAGTGACAGCAACTAAAAAATATACCATACACCAAACCCTTCAAAAAGTAGAAGAAAAACTTTTACCCTTTGGTTTCATGCGTGTGCATCGTTCCTATTTGCTCAACCTTAGGCATATCCAAAAAATAGAAAATAAACAGATTGTAGTTGGCAAGGACCAAGTTCCGCTTAGCCGAAGCTACTATCAAGAATTAATCAATCGTTTACAACAATTTTAAATAACCAATAAAACCTTTTAATTATGAATCCTCAAGTTTTATACGTTTTACACAATGGCAACCTATACACTGTCGATCTAGAATCAGGTGAGTATGTCAAATTTTCTACAGGTTGGGACACCAGTACTCTAATGACCGAAAGTGAAGAGCAACTATTTATTATCCATAATGGCAATCTTTATTCTGTCAACAAGTCTAATGCTGAATACAACAAACTATCTAGTGGTTGGTCCAATACTAAACAAATGGTCTACAAGGCTGGCAATTTATTCATGATAGATGGTGGTAGTATATACAAAGTAAATCCAGCAGATGGTGAATATGCAAAGCTTTCTAATGGTTGGGATGGCAGCTCTTCTATGTGCTAAAAGCTATACTCTAAATGCAATCAATGTTAATCAACTTATAGCATTGATTGCATTTTACCTATACCTCATCTCCTTTCCCTCAAAAAAGCTCACCACTCACCAAGTAGATTAGCAAAAGATACTTTGTTCCTTTAGTTTTGTACGAGATAATAAAGCTATAACCTCTTTTGGGAGTCCCCCAAAAGGAGACATATTAAGCACCGAATCGATTACATCATTCTATTTTTAATAAAATAAATCGTATGAAACATTTATTAGTACTAGCAGCGCTTACTCTATTTTTAGCTTCTTGTGGAGGCGGTCCCAAAGGAGATCCTGCAACAGTAGCAGCATGGGAAGAAATTGCAGAAAAAGGATGTGCTTGTGCTGACAAGGATTGCCTTTTTGACATAAAAGTAAAGGACAAAAGCATAATGAAGTGGACAATGAATACAAAAACTGAGGACATGACAGAAGAAGAAAAAACAAGTTATAGAACTGCTCGTGACAAATATATGACCTGCGAAAAAGCATTGACCAAGCAATAAGATAACTTTTACCTTGCTCCCTACTATTTACAACAAGCAAGGGCTGAAATCTAATAGATTTCAGCCCTTTTTATATTGTATTAGTCCAAGTTTTTATTGCTAAAAACTATTCCTTTACACTTCCTGCTAAGACAGAGATATTGTTGTTCAATACTTCCATAAAACCACCTTTGATTTCAAAAGTTAAATTTTGACGATCAGCAGTCGTTATCATTACAGTACCTTCACCCAAAGCAGACACCAAAGGTGCGTGATTTGTTAAAATCTCAAACTCACCAGCTACTCCAGGAGCGCTAATTCGTTCTATCTGTCCTTCATACACCTGAGCATCAGGTGTTAAAATCACTAAGTCCATATTGTTGATTTTAATATTATTTAGAATTAGCCATTAAGCTTAATCCTCAACTTCAGCCAACATTTTTTCACCTTTCTCAATAGCATCTTCGATAGATCCTACCAAGTTAAATGCAGCCTCAGGATATTGGTCAACTTCACCATCCATGATCATAGTAAATCCTTTGATCGTATCTTGGATGTTTACCAACACACCTTTAAGACCAGTAAACTGCTCTGCTACGTGGAATGGTTGAGATAAGAAACGTTGTACACGACGCGCACGGTGTACAATTTGTTTATCTTCCTCAGAAAGCTCTTCCATACCCAAGATAGCAATGATATCTTGAAGCTCTTTATATCGTTGTAGAGTAACCATTACACGTTGTGCACAGTCATAATGCTCATCACCTACGATATCTGGAGATAAAATCTTAGAAGTAGAATCCAATGGATCTACTGCAGGATAAATACCCAAAGAAGCTAATTTACGATTTAATACTGTAGTTGCATCCAAGTGAGCAAACGTTGTTGCAGGAGCAGGGTCAGTCAAATCATCCGCAGGTACATATACCGCCTGTACAGAGGTAATAGAACCACGCTTAGTTGAAGTAATACGCTCTTGCATCATACCCATCTCAGTAGCCAACGTTGGTTGGTAACCTACTGCTGAAGGCATACGTCCAAGTAATGCAGATACCTCAGCACCAGCTTGCGTAAAACGGAAGATATTATCAATAAAGAATAAGATATCACGACCTTTAACATCTTCAGGATTACCATCACGGAAGTACTCAGCAATAGTCAAACCAGAAAGTGCCACACGTGCACGTGCACCAGGAGGCTCATTCATTTGACCAAACACTAGAGTTGCTTGAGATTCGCTCAACTGCTCCATATCCACTTTACTCAAATCCCAATCACCTTTCTCCATGCTTTCTACGAAAGCCTCTCCATATTTGATTACATTAGATTCGATCATCTCACGAAGTAAATCATTCCCTTCACGAGTACGCTCACCTACACCAGCAAACACAGACAATCCAGAATATCCTTTCGCAATATTATTGATCAATTCCATGATCAATACAGTTTTACCTACACCGGCACCACCAAACAATCCAATTTTACCACCTTTTAGGTAAGGAGCAATCAAATCAATTACTTTGATACCTGTAAACAATACCTCAGAACTAGTAGATAGATCTTCGAACTTAGGTGGTTTACGGTGAATAGAACTACGCTGTAACGATTTATCGATAGGAGTAATACCATCAATAGTATCTCCAACTACGTTCAATAAACGACCACTAATTGCGTCGTTAGTAGGCATAGTAATAGGACCTCCAGTATCAACTACCTCGATTCCTCTTCTCAAGCCTTCAGTACTATCCATTGCGATGGCACGTACACTATCTTGTCCTAAGTGTTTTTGACACTCCAATATAATAACCTCACCATTCTCTCTTGTCACTGTCAATGCGTTCAAGATTTCTGGCAATTTGGTGTCTGGATCAGCGAAACTTACATCTACAACTGGTCCAATGATTTGCTTAATGTTACCAATATTATTAGCCATAAATTCTGTTAGAATTTTATATTAGAAAGAAAATTCAATGCTTTAATTTGGCGCAAAGATAAAGGTTATATTGACAATCCAAAAACATTTCTAAAGTTTTCAGTACTTTATTGTTAACTTTCTTTTTGGCCTCCAAAACCAAGTTCTAGCATTGGTTCATTTAATCAAAATTTCATTTAGTCAGAAAATCTTATTAGCTTGACCTAATTATAAAAGAGTATTTCGTTCTCAATAGCTCCTAAACTATTGACTGTCAAAAATTTCCCACACAAAGGATTAAAAACACAATCATCAAACAGTCCCAAATTAGGCGCTTGAAGGTTTCATTATTGACATGAAACCTCAGAACTTTCATTAAAACAATTCAAAAATTATGAAAACAAAAAAGGATATAGTCGAAAATTGGCTACCTAGATACACAGGAACCAAGCTTGAAGATTTTGGAGAATACATTTTGTTGACCAACTTCAGCAACTATGTAAAAAAGTTTGCAGAGATGCACGATGTTGAACTCAAAGGAGTAGGCAAAGCAATGCAAACTGCAACGGCTGACAACATTACCATGATCAATTTTGGAATGGGAAGCCCTAATGCTGCAACTATAATGGACTTACTATCGGCTATTCACCCCAAAGCTTGCCTATTTTTGGGCAAATGTGGTGGTCTGCGTAGCGACAAAAACAATGTTGGTGACCTAATCTTACCTATTGCAGCTATACGAGGAGAGGGTACTTCTAATGATTATTACCCTGCTGAAGTGCCTGCATTGCCTTCTTTTGCACTTCAAAAAGCGATCTCTACAACTATTCGAGATTACAATCAAGATTATTGGACAGGTACTGTCTATACCACCAATCGTAGAGTATGGGAATACGATGTTGATTTCAAAGACTATCTACGCCGTATCCGCTGTATGGCGATTGATATGGAAACAGCTACTCTATTCATAGCTGCATTCAAAAATAAAATTTCGACAGGTGCTTTATTGTTGGTGTCAGATATGCCAATGACTCCTGAAGGTGTCAAGACGACTCAGAGCGATACTAGTGTAACTAAAAACTATGTTGACATCCACTTAAAAATTGGAATCGACTCGCTCAAACAGTTGATCAACAACGGACTTACTGTTAAACATCTACGTTTCGGATAAAAAATTAGCCTTATCTGTCACAAAACGAATAGTCTTTAGTCATGTGGGTATAATATTGTTTCATTACAAAATATACAAACATGACTAAACAGGCTTATTCTTTCAACACTGTTAAGAAAGTTCATTTTATTACAGGGATTACCATCTCTTTGTTTATTTCCACTCACCTACTCAATCAAGCTACAATTCTACTGGGCGAAGATTGGTACCAGATATTTATGTCTGCTGCTCGTATTGTTTATAGAAATATTCTAGTAGAAAGCATTCTACTTTTGGGGGTCTTGCTCCAAGTCTTTTCGGGAATAAAACTGCTTCGAAAAAAATGGAAGCGACAACTTAGTGTCTATGACAAACTCTTTATCTATTCAGGACTATATCTATCTTTTTTCTTATTGGCACATGTAGCGGCTGTACTGAGTACCCGATATTTTTTCGAATTGGATACCAATCTATATTTTGGGACAGCTGTTCTTAATACGTTTCCGCATGTCCTCTTCTTTGCACCTTATTATGGAATGGCTATTATTGCCTTTTTCACGCATCTAGCTTGTATTTATCGCATAAAAAAGCTTTCTAACAAAGCTCCCAATCTTTCTAAAATTAATCGTCAAGCAAATTTCATTATAGGTTTCAGTCTTCTCTTAACTGTACTTATTTTGTCTAGAATGATTTATTGCATCGAAATACCTTTAGAATATCAGTATTAGAAACTCATTAGCGAGTGGTCATGAATCGCTCGCTAATTTATTTTATACCAAATAAAACCTTTGTCCACCTAGAGACAAAGTTATCTGGAAGTATTTGACGTTTTCTTAGAAGAGTATAGATTATAAGCAAGAAACAAAGGCTACCTATAACCCACATTGCCAAAAACACCAATGCTTGATTTTTATATTCCTGCTGTTCTAATCTTATTCCTGCTAACATTGGCTCTATACTCTCCAATGAACTATTACTAAATATCCGTTCTCGCCTACTAATTCTGGTCTCCAACTTATCTAGTTCACTAAAACATGCTTTAGTTTCAGCCCCAGTTACAAGCACCATTAGAGTCAAAATCCCCATTACCAAATACTTAACACTCCATTTAGGTTCATTCACTCCTAAATATACCCCAGTCAAGATTATTATCCCTGTTAGTATTATGGCAATTGTTCCCATTTATTTTTGATTATAAAAATTCAACTTATCAGGATTCCGGATCTGCTGTATCACCTTTACCTTATCATCTTCCCATTCATAAAAGGTTATAGTATCTAAAACACCCTTATTATAAATAGCAATACCTGCATAACCATTCATCCATACCTTTTTATACACATTATCTGCTCCAAATTTAGCCAATAAGCCCATATAAAACTTGAGTACTCGTTCTATACCCAAAATAGGTTTAAGTGCAGATTTCGCCTTACCTCCACCATCTGTATAAGCTATAATATCTTGGTGTAATATGTCAAACAGATTCTGATAAGCTCCTGTTTCCATAGTTTCCAAGACTTGATCAATCAACCTCTCTTCTATTTTCCTATTAGGATGGATCAATTCTCCTTTTATAGCTAATTTTTGTTTAGCCCTGCTCAATATTTTTCGACAATTGGTTTCTGTTTTAGCTACAACATCAGCCACCAAATCATAATCAAAATCAAAAACATCTCTCAACAAAAACACCGCTCGTTCTATAGGGGTAAGCAACTCCATTGTGCGCAATAATCCCACGCTCAATTCTTCCTTGGTTATGCTTCTTTCTGGAGTAAGAATAGGCTCTGGCAACCAAACACCAGTATAAGCTTCTCGTTCTTTTTGAAGTCTATTGTAGCGATCTATACAAAGATTGGTCACCACTTTCACTAAATACGCTTTTAGGTTTTTGACATCTCTTAGATCACGTCCAAGTATCTTGACAAAGCTATCTTGTACGGTATCTTCTGCATCAGCTATAGCTCCTAACATCTTATAGGCAATAGAGAACAAAAGTGGTCTATATTCTTCTAATTCTGTTGTATTCATCTACTCAATATAAGGCAAATGCCTCATTGTTTAGCCTTTCTTAAAGCATTATCTTTGAATCAAATATTTCACTCAAAAACAAGCTCAGCATGCAATACAAAACAATAAGATGAAACACTTAATTACACTGCTAATAATTACACTATTTAGCAACCTTAACCTACAAGGCCAAACTACCGATTCCATTCCAACAGACACTATAAAACTTGAAAAACACATGGTGTATGATGAGGGTGATGTGGATAATTATAAAAGTGGACTAATCACGGTAAGAAGAGATAACCCCAGAACCATATTGCAAATACCTACTTATATGGATGATATCATTTTCACTATCAAAAAAGTAGTGGATGGGCGTTCAACCACCATGTATTCCAAAAGTTGGGCTGGAGAATATAAATACAGATATGTTAACCTAACCAAAACTAAAGTTGGGAAATATAAAATGGTAATTGGGTCCAAACAATGGTCTGCAACATTTGAGGTTGTTTTTGCAAAATAATGGATATTTCTAGACTAACTCCTAAACAAAAAAGGTCAGGCTATATAGCCTGACCTTTATAATTATCACATGTCTTCTTGATTGTGTAATTTACTTTTTCTATTCTTGAATATCCACATTCAACAACAGTATAAACTACTCTTGTAATTCCTAGTCAATCGACACATGCATTAATTTCAAAAATTCTTCTGTACGAGCTTTCACAGTCTCTGGAGTTACCTCTTTCAATTTGGTTGGACCGAATTTCTCTACACAGTAAGAAGCAACAACCGAACCATAAACTAGTGCTCTTTTCATATTAGCAAAAGAGAAATCACCTGTTTTAGCCAAGTGTCCGATAAATCCACCAGCAAAAGAATCACCGGCTCCAGTTGGATCAAATACTTCCTCTAAAGGTAATCCTGGTACAAAGAAAATATCGCTACCATGGAACAACAATGCGCCATGCTCTCCTTTTTTGATCACTAAGTATTTTGGTCCCATCTCACGAATAACGCGAGCAGCTTTTACTAGAGAATGTTCTCCAGACAATTGGCGAGCCTCTTCATCGTTGATGGTCAATACATCCACTTTTGGCAATACTGCTTTCAACTCATCCATAGCTATATCCATCCAAAAGTTCATAGTATCCATTACTACTAATTTTGGGCGCTTAGGCAATTGGTTGATTACTTGCATCTGTACTGCTGGTGCAAAATTACCTAACATAAGATAATCTACATCACGATAGGCTTCAGGCAATGTAGGCTCATAAGTCTCCAATACGTTCAACTCTGTTACTAAAGTATCACGAGAGATCATGTTGTTGTGATAGCGACCTGCCCAAAAGAACGATTTTTCGCCTTCACGCACCTCTACCCCTTCCATATCTACACCTCTAGCTGACAAAGCATCTAATTCTGCTTGAGGAAAATCATCTCCAATTACAGAAAGCATTTTTATATCATTATAAAAATGAGACGCAGCCCATGCAATATAAGTACCTGCTCCACCAATAATACGATCCGCTTTACCATATGGTGTTTCGATAGTATCGAAAGCAACTGTTCCTAAAACTAACAAACTCATAGTTGTATATTTTATTCATACTTTGTGGCTAAAAATAGCTTAGCTCAACAAAGTGGTTTTCATAAAAAATGTCGTTTTCTAAAAATCTGCACAAAAATAAAAGAATAGGTCAAAGTTTTCTGCTTTTTGTGGAATTAATTGTAACTTAATAGAGTTATAAAGTTCTGACTGCTTAAAAATGCAGGTGCAACTCATTTTTTTTGAAAAAAAATTATTTTTTTTTCGAATTTATTTTGAGAATTAAAAATGAGTTGTATCTTTGCAAAGCCTTAACGGGAAATACGCCTTCATAGCTCAGTTGGTTAGAGCATCTGACTGTTAATCAGAGGGTCACTGGTTCGAGTCCAGTTGAGGGCGCTAAAGGCAAAAAGCTACTCTTCGGAGTAGCTTTTTTTATGCCTATAACTCAGTAAGTTATTAACATTTCCCTCTCATTGAACTTTTATATTGTTACCTAAGTTAATGGTCTTAAAATCTAATCATGAAAGAAAAAAAGACCATTAAATTCTATAGTGTGCAAGCTCCTTTTGGAGAATTTTCAAATTTTGCACTCTACCCTATCCAACTAAAAGGAAAAACTTGGCCCACTAGTGAGCATTATTTTCAAGCTCAAAAATTTTTGGGTAGCCCACAAGAAACCAAAATTCGAAAAGCCCCTACCCCAATGAAAGCTGCTCAATTGGGTAGAACTCGAAAAATTAAGATTCGCAAGAATTGGGATAAAATGCGAGATAATGTGATGTATGATGCTGTTAAAGCTAAATTTGAGCAACATGCTACACTAAAAGCACTATTGCTATCTACCAATGATGCCCTTCTGATAGAACATACCGAAAACGATGCTTATTGGGGCGATGGTGGCAATGGAAAGGGCTCTAATAAGTTAGGTAAAATACTCATGCAAGTTCGCAAAGAGTTCAGCTCCTAAGAATTATTAACAGCTTCTCTAAGTTTTTTTATCATATAGAACATCTCTATAGCTATTTGCAAGCAACGCTCATCGTAGTGTTCTGCCTCTTGGGGAGTATCATCTGCTACTTTAGGATCTTTGTACATTACAGCAGTTCTTCGATGTGCTCCCTTTATGACAGGACAACTCTCATTGGCTTGATCACAAGTAAGAATTGCCACAAAATCATATTTAGGCAGATTAGGATGACTATATACCTTCGAAAAACATTCTAACCGAGGAAGCCCTAAAGCATAGGCCACTGAATGATGTGGATTAACCTTCTCATTAGAAGAGTTGATGATAAACCCAGCTCTTTTGATAGCTGCTAGGGCCCTTGGGTTAAAAGCAGTAGTCTCAGTACCTCCCGAATGTGTTTCTAGCCCTTCTACTTGATAATGTCGAGCAGCAACGGTTGTCCATATTTGTCCAAATTGGCTTCTACGACTATTGTGTGTGCAGATAAACATAACATCTACAGTATAAGACATCTGTGATCCGCTTATGATAGCTTCTACAGCGGTTTCTAAAATAGCTTTTCGTTCCATTGTTAAGTCTTCTAATTGGGGTAAGACTTGTTGTTGAATATACTCCTGTAGTTTAGGATAGAATTGCATGATCGGCGATTGAAATAAACAAAAAAAGGTAACCAAGTAGATTAGGTTACCTTACTGATGTTACGCAAAAGATGGATTAGCCATTTTTAATGTATTAAGTTCATTGAAAGCTGCTTTATTAGCAGCAAGGTAAATTTTAGACTTCATTGCAAAATGATTAAGTTGATGGACAAACTTTAGTTTTTCCAACTT
>JAAEPD010000193.1 GCA_024222455.1 Aureispira sp. | reverse complement strand
ATAGATATGCACTCCTTAGCTATCCTTTTTTCTTGTTTTTGTTTTTTGCAATGTTGTCTTATTGGGATTGGACTTGGCTAACAAAACGCTTGAACCAAAAGGCTGCTTAAGCATAAAAAGCTAAAAAAGGGTTTGAATAATATTATTCAAACCCTTTTTTAGCTTTTTATGCTACATCATTCCTTAGAAATGTGGCACCAACTGCTCACAGATATATTGGACATCTTCTTCAGTCATTCCAATATATAATGGCAAAATAACACTTCTGCTATGAATTTTTTCTGTTTCTGGTAAAGGTGCTATATCTATATCAGCATAAGCTTGCTCTTCATGAATCAGCATTACTCCTCTACGAGTAGCAATCCCAATATCTAGCATAGCTTGCATGATCTCCATCACTGTCTTTTCTACACTATCTTTGAGTATTATTTGGTAAGACTGATAATTTGTCTTTCCTCCATTTTTGTCCTTAGGAAGAATAACTTTATCCTCATAATTTGCTAATGCACTCTCATACCAAGCTGCTATTTCTCTTCGTCTTCTTACTATTTCGTCTAGTTTTTTGAGCTGCTGTATGCCTACTGAAGCTTGAATATCAGTCAGTCTATAGTTGTAGCCTAATGTATCATAAGTCTCAAAAATCACTTTTTTAGACTCGTGGCGAGCACGGTCATTGACAGACATGCCATGCTGACGCAAAAGCCTTAGTTTTTTGTTATAATCATCATTAGAAGTAGTGATCATACCACCATCTCCAGTAGTAATAATCTTACGAGGGTGAAAGGAGAAACAAACTAAATCGGTATGTGCTCCTATTTTAACACCATTCACCTCTGAGCCAATTGCACAAGCTGCATCTTCTATCAGCACAATATTCTTATCTTTGCAATAAGCCACAAAAGCCTCAATATCTGCCGGCATACCTATTTGGTGCACCAATAATATCGCTTTGGTTTTGTTCGTTACTTTCTTTTTCACATCTTCCAAAGATAGATTAAAATCCTCTCCTACTTCTGCAAATACTGGTACTGCTTCTACATAACGAATGGCATTAGCTGTAGCTATAAACGACATAGATGGACAAATAACTTCATCCCCTGCTTTTATGCCTGCTACCAACATAGACAGGTGCAAAGCAGTAGTACAGTTACTTACTGCTATAGCATGTTTACTGCCTACATAGTCTGCAAAATTTTGTTCAAACTCAGCTACTCTAGGTCCTTGAGTAACCCAACCTGTAAGTATTGTATCATAAGCTGCTTGTGCCTCTTCTGTTCCCAAATAAGGCATCGCAATTGGTATTTTCTTTTTGACTTCCATCTGATTTCAGATAATAACTAGTTAGATAATAAATAATAGATAAATAGCTAGTAACTGCTTAATTATTAGCTAAAACCTATTACCTGTTTTAAGTCCAATTCTGGACAGGAACTTCTTGCTTGATCAAACCACTATCCCATTGTTTTTTGTAGAATGCTATGGTACGCACCAACCCTTCTTTGAACGATATTTCTGAACTAATATCCATCAATGCAGAGAGCTTGCTATTGTTGACCCACAAACGAGGTACATCTGCCAAGCGCTCTGGCAAAACATCGATTGTAGGATTGTATTCAGGCATCAACTCTGCTAACATAGCAATCACATCACAGATTTTGATTTCCTCAGATGTTCCTAAGTTGAATGGCCCACCTGCTAATTGAGGACGATCCATCATATTCATGAGAATACGAGCCGTATCTTTGACATAATAAAAGTCTCGGGTAACACTCCCATCTCCAAACTGTGTTGCAGCTTTTCCATTAAAAAAGTTAATAATGGTTCTAGGAATCAACTCTCCACTATCGCCTTCATAATGTGCACGAGGCCCATAATTATTAAAAATGCGAAGTACTGTTGTAGACAATCCAAAACACTCATTATAGGCATGTGTATAATGCTCTCCAGCTAACTTGCTAGCTCCATAAACCGTAATAGGAATAGGCAAAGCGGTCTCACTAATCGGAAACTCTTCTACTTTACCATAGACCTCCGATGTAGAGATATAAAAGAAATGCTTGACACCATTATATTTAGCACCTTCTAGCATATTTAAAGTACCTTCTGCATTCACTTTATGGTTTTCGAATGGACTATGCAAAGAATGTCGCACCCCCATACAAGCTAGATGGTAGACAACATCTATATCTTTGCAAATTCGTAGGCACATAAAAGGGTCAACAATATCACCTTTTACAAAATTAAAATGCTCATGAGGCAAAGCTTCTTCCAAATTTCCTAAATGCCCATTCCGCAAGTTATCTAAGCCTACTACCTCAAAACCTTCTGCCAATAATGTATCTACCAAGTGCGAACCAATAAATCCTGCGGCACCTGTTACCAATATCTTTTTCATAAGTTATTTTATCTTAATAGTGCGTACATTTTTAGCTTTACCAAGCTAAAAACAGCAGTCAACTTTTCTAATTAATTGATTAGAAAAACTTCACACACTAATGTTATTTCTATTCTAGAAGACTGCTTATCTAGCGTTTAATCAAATTCAGTTACTTCATCTATAATAAAAGGTCGTGTATTCCGAGCAGCATCATAGGTCCGCCAAAGATATTCGGCTATAATTCCTAAAGAAAAATTAGTAATTCCACAACCAATCAAGACAGCAGACATCAGTGTCGGCCAACCTAATGGCGTATCCACGCCCCAAAAATAGAGAAATACAACTATTCCAATCCACACCATTCCTCCCAAAGCCATTAGTAGACCTATGATGGTCACTAAACGAATAGGAAAGTAGGAAAATGCTACAAAGGAATCTACTACCAATTTAAATTTCTTGGCAAATGTCCATTTGGATTGCCCTTTTTGGCGTTCTACTTTTTCATAAGTGATGCTCGATTTCTTGAAGCCCATTTCCAATATCTGTAAGAAGATAGACGAATGACATTCCTGACGCTTATTCAGCTGATTTTTGATCTTATGGTTAAACATAACGACATCAAAACCATTCTCAGGAAAATCTGCAACTGCATATTTCTGCATCAACCACGCATAAAAACGAGGGAATAGACGCTCTCTAAAAGATTGTCCTTCCTTGCTCCTAGAGGCCCATACGATATCATAACCTTCCTCCATTCTTTCGTGCAAACGAGCAATCAGTGTAGGAGGGTCTTGTAAGTCGGCATACAAAAACATAACACGCTCTCCCGAAGCTACTTCTACACCTGCCCGAAGGGCCGCTAGAGAACCAAAATTTCGAGAAAGTTGTACTAACCTAATTCTTTCTAACTTTGAATAATGCTCTTTTATCTTTGCTACAGATTGATCTGTAGAACCATCATCTACCAAGACAACCTCTACTGGTTCAGGAAAAGCATCTAAATACTCTCGTAAAGTTGTTAACAGTGTTTCTATATTTTCCTCTTCATTCAGAAAAGGAATAATAATCGAAAGATATACAGAGGAGTCCATAAGTTTATTTTTTTCGCCCAAGTAGGTTCACATTAGAAGGATTCACATCAAAATGATCAATAGTCAACCCATTATTCTTGAACCAAGTAGCTGCCTCTTGAAAAGAAACTGTATGGTGTTTAGGATAGCTGTACCAATCGTGATTGAACTCTCTACATTTTTCGAAAGAGAAAGTAGGGTTCCAGAAACATTTCATTACAGCATAATATAGAAAGCGTTGAATGTCCATTTTCTGACCACTGATTGTCCCATATTCACTAGGCTCATTTGGGATTTCAACCTCTACATTCATTTCGTGCAAGAGCTTACCAATGGAAGTCATTGCATCCGAAATTTCAAACTTTCGTTCTGGTGAAAGTTTAGCAATACTGTCCCTTATTATTCGATCAAATCGCTCTCTTTGAGGGCTTTTTTGAGCATATACTGACAACAAAACATGGCCACCTACATTCAAATATTGGCAAAGATTCGTAAAAATCTCCCCTGGATAATCTGTATGATGGATAGCTTGTTCACAAGAGACTACATCTATACTTTCATAGTTGATAGGCAAATCAATAGCATCTCCCTTAAGGACCAATACTCTTGGTTCATCCTTATATTTTTCGCTTAGATAATGCACCGAATCACTAATTTCGACGGCTATAACCAAACAGTCTGAATATTTAATAACCCAATCGACCAAACGACCTTCTCCCGCACCTATTTCTAAAAAGACTTTTTTATCAGCTAAAAAAGCTTCAAAGCCTGCTTGGTTTTGAAAGTCATAACGACCTGTAAAATCATCAAACTGTTGAGCTACAAAAGCTGTATCTGTTTCTAACCGTTGAGAGTTTGCCCAACGAAAAGAAGCGGCTTCACTAGTTGCCGAATTTTTAGCATCAGGAGCAAAAGAATTAATCAAATTGCCTGAAATACCAATATTTTTACCGTTCCAAGTACTATTTTCTAAATCAATATTGAGGTAAGGTAAAAACTGTTTTATATCAAATGTCATACTTTTTTTACTTTAAATGTAATAAGACCACCTTGTTTGGAGAAACCAATAGATTTAAAAAACTTATCTGATTTTCGGAGGCGTTTTTTAGCTGCTTCTACAGATGTTTTTGAAAACATTTGAGGAGGCAAAAAAACCATAGATTCACTCGAAATTTCTATGTCTGTATTGCTATACCAATCTTTAATAGTTTTGGCATTGAGCTCAGGTTCTTTCCCCTTCTCATTCTTCCAAATAGAGGTAATTGAGTTGAGAATATCAAAAGGCAATCGAAAAATAGATTTATTGTTTTCGAGCCCTAAATGTATCCCTCCTTTTTTGAGCATACTGTATATCGACTGACAAGTTTGTCGAGGATCAGGCAGGTTAGAAAGCACTCCTGATGTAACACAAAAGTCAAAACAGTCATCTACAAATGGTGGATGTGTAGCATCTCCAACCATCAAAAGAGCATTGGCTGTTTTGGTTCTACCAATTGCTTTTTTGAGCATTTTTCTGGAAATATCTATTCCTATAATATCTGCATTATCTGGAATAAACCGCTCTATACTTCGTCCATTTCCGCAGCCTACATCCAAGACAAAACAATCTTTTTGTTCTGCAAGGTTATAATAGTTTTTGACATATTCGTCTACTGCTATCCAAAAAGGAAGATTCTCAAAATCATCATAAGAAAAGTTCTCATCTTCCGAAAAAGAATCAAAGTGATTTCGTTGTGCCAGCTGCCCTTTTTCATCATCGCTCAACACAGGAAATTTAAGCCCTAGTTCTTCTATTTTAGCAGTATAATGCTCCTTAAAATATGCTAAAGTAGCAGGATAAAGCAGATCTGTAGGCAACAATTCTGGAATGTTTTCATGAATAGGAAACCAATCATGTGTCAGTTCATCTAACAGTAGATAATCCCCATTCCCAGAATCTAGAGTATGTAAGGTAAACTTTCCTTTGACCGATGTATTCGGATTTTTGAGGATGCTAATATACTTTTTTAATAATTCCAATTTCTTGTAGATAATAGATTTATAGGTAATAGGTTCTTAGGTAATAGATAATAACTAAATAGATAATAGGTTTATTAAGTAAACCTATTATCTATTAGCTGTTCACTTATTACTTAACACCTGTTTTATGCTTGATAGGCGTTAACTACTTCTATCACTCTATTCACTTCTGCATCCGTCATTTCTGGAAACAAAGGTAAGCTCACACAACTTGCAGCTAATGACTCCGATTCTGGGAAATCACCTTCTTGATAACCTAAATGGGCATAACACTCTTGCAAATGGCAAGGTACTGGATAATGCATTGCTGCTCCAACATTGTTAGCTGCCATATAATCCATAAAGTGCTTTCTATTAGCTGTTTTGATTACATACAGATGGAAAACAGATTGGAAGTTTTCAGGTTGGTGTTGATGCTGAATAGCAGAGTTCTTAATCTCGGATAAATAGCGACTTGCTACTTCTTGTCTACGAGCATTCCAAGTATCCAACTGCTTCAACTTGACAGAAAGTACTGCACCTTGCACAGCACCCATACGCATATTATATCCCAACTCTTCGTGGTAATACTTCTTAGCTGAACCTAGATTACGCAATCTTTTGACACGATCTATATAATCCTTGTTGTTAGAAACTACAGCACCACCTTCTCCATAAGTACCTAAGTTTTTGCCCGGATAGAAGCTAAAACAAGCCATGTGTCCAATGCTTCCTACTCTATGTTCTCCTATATAGCCTCCATGCCCTTGAGCGGCATCTTCTACCAAGAAGATATTATGCTTTTCGCACAATGCTTTTAGTTTTAGTGCCTCAAATGGTTGACCATACAAATGTACTCCTACCACCACTTTTGTTTTAGGTGTAATAGCTTTCTCAACTGCTTCTATATCTATCTCCCAAGTATCAGCTTTGCAATCTACAAACACAGGTGTGCCACCTACGTAAGTTGCTCCCCAAGGAGTTGCTATAAACGTATTGGCAGGCACAATAACTTCATCACCAGGACCAACATCTAAAGTTTGCATAGCCAAATGCAAGGCTGAAGTACCTGTATTGACAGCAGCACAATGCTCTACATTGCAATAAGCTGCAAATTCTTTTTCGAATTGTTCTACAAATGGGCCATTAGTTACCATCATTGATTCAAATACAGCTTCTACTTGTTCTAGAACTTCTGTTTTTATCGTTTGGTATTGGCGCTTTAGGTCAAAGAAAGGAACTTTGACTACAGTTTGGGTCTGATTCATAACTACTTAGAGTAATTTTTAAGTTTATATATATATTACTTACATAAAATTCAGAATACTATAGTTTAATCTAAATATCTGACTATTTTGGCTGGATTGCCTACAACAACAGCTTTGGCTGGAACATCTTTGGTCACTACACAGCCTGCTCCAATTAGAGCAAACTCTCCAATTTTGATTCCTCCTAGTATAGTAGAACCTGTACCAATAGAAGCACCTTTACCTACCTGTGTATAGACCAGTTCCCAATCATCATCATTCTGCATACTACCATCTTGATTGATAGCTCTAGGATACATATCGTTGATAAAGGACACACTATGTCCTACAAAAACACCATCATCTATCATCACACCTTCACAAATGAAGGAATGGCTAGAAATTTTGCAATTTTTTCCAATTTTAGCACCTTTTTGTATTTCTACAAATGCACCAACCTTAGATCCATCACCTATTTCGCAGCCATAGGCATTCACAAAATTAAAGATTTTAACGTCCTCTCCTACCGTTACATTAGCAAGACTTCTACGTGGAGAATCTTCATTAATTACTTTCATTGTTAATAAAGTTTTAGATATTTACAAAATTCTTAGCAAAAACAGGTTCTCCATTATTTTTGATGGATTTTTCTGCCATTTCTAAAATACCCACTACGTCTTTGGCAATAGCTTCACTAGAAATAGGTTCACGGTCATTGACTACAAACTCTCTAAAATCTTCTAGCATATTGAATAATGCTTCGGAAGAAGGTATCTTAGGAATATGCACATCTCCGACTCTATAATCTACTTGTAATCTAGCCTGCTCATCTTTATTCATCACCTCATATCCTGTATCATAAATACGGATTTTTTCGGTAGCTTCTAGATCATTAAACAGGATCATTTTTTTGTCGCCTCCCACCATGAAATGTCTAATCTTGACGGGACTCACCCAAGAGCAATTGAAATGAGCAATCAATTCGTTTTCAAACTTTATATTAAGGTATGCAATGTTTTCTATATTACTCTTGGCATGAGCAGCACCAAAAGCTTGCACCATTACTGGCATTTTCCCTATAAGATAAGAGGTAATAGAAATATCATGTGGAGCTAAATCCCAAAGTACATTAACATCATGCTGAAAAAGGCCCAAGTTGATACGGGTAGAATCTACATAAGTAATATTCCCAACCTCTCCATTTTCCACTAATTCCTTCATTTTTCGCACAGAATCAGTGTATAAATAAGTATGATCAACCATTAATTTCTTACCTACCTGTCTAGCTAAATCAAATAACTCTACTGCTTCTTGATAAGAAGAACAAAGAGGTTTTTCGACTAAGACATGTTTTCCTGCCAACAAAGCTTTTTTGGCAAAAGGATAGTGCGTATCTACAGGTGTTGCTAAGACTAGGGCATCTACACTATCATCGTTTAGAGCTAGCTCTAAATCATTAATTGCGATAGCATCTGAATATTGTTTTTTAGCTTTGATTAATAAGTCCTCTGATCTGTCTACAATGGCATATAGGTTTAAGCCATCTATAGCATTAATGTTTCTAGCTAATTTGGGTCCCCAATAGCCATACCCCACTAAAGCAAGGTTTAGTTCTTTGTGCTGAGTCATCCGTTAGGTTTGTTTTGAAGTGATTTCATCTAATTCTCGATTGTATATAACACGATCATACATCAAAGATGTATGCTACATACGAAATAAAGTCTAGGTTGGATTTTGAGCACCTCATTTTTTTAGACTAAAAAATAAGATATTCTATTAAGAGAACATTGGTGTGCTCTCCTTCCCTAGTATTAATAGCCTTTTTAACATAGTAAGTAATGGATGGAATATGTCTAAAAACACATATCTATGCTGAAAGTATCTAAATATCTTTAATATTGCAAATATTTAAAAAAAATATTAGATGTATCCTTTCCTATTCTTTCAAGAAAGCTTGCTAGCAATATCCTAACTATTTGCTTGATCTACACCAAAAATGTGTATCTTTACAGACAAAGATATTCTCAGATCATTTAAATTAATACAGATGAAAATAGGTATTATCCGTGAAGGAAAAGTCCCACCAGATGCACGAGTAGCCTTAACTCCTGCACAATGTGTTGAAATTCAAGAAAAATATGATGTAGAGTTTGTGATAGAACCTTCTGAAGGTCGATGTATTCCAGATCAAGCTTATATAGATGCCAATTTGGAACTCTCTACAGATTTGAGTGAATGTGATGTACTTATGGGCATCAAAGAAGTACCTAAAGATCAATTGATTCCGAATAAAACGTACATGTTTTTTTCGCACACGATCAAGGAACAACCTTATAATAGAGGACTTCTGCAAACTATTCTGAAAAAGAATATCACCTTGCTCGATTACGAAACACTTACAGAAGCTAATGGACGTAGAGTTATTGCTTTTGGTCGTTTTGCAGGCATTGCAGGTGCTCACAACGGAATGATGACTTATGCTTATCGCACAAGATCTTTCAAGCTAGAACAAATGTTTAGATACCCTGACTTTGCTACGGCAATTGCCTACTATCAAACATTGAGTTTGCCTAAAATGAAAATTGTACTAACAGGTACTGGGCGTGTAGCCAATGGTGCAGCAGAAGTGCTTGATCATATGAATATAAGAAAAGTAATCCCTCAAGATTTCTTGACAAAAGAATATGATGAGGCTGTATATACTCAGCTTGATTGTGAGGATTATGTCGCTCATCGTGATGATAAACCATTTGTACTTCAAGACTTTTTTGAACACCCTTACAACTATAAATCCATATTCAAACCCTATACTCAAGTAGCGGATTTAATGATTAATGGTATTTATTGGGACAACAAAGCTCCTCAGTTTTTTACGGCTCAAGAAATGAAAGATGAGGATTTTGCCATTAAGGTCATTGCTGATATCACCTGCGATATTGCACCTACAGCATCTATCCCATCTACTCTCTTTGCAAGTACAATTGCAGATCCTGTTTTCGGATACAACCCTGATACCCAAAAAGATACAGAGCCCTATAAATCTTATACTATAGATGTTATGTCTATAGATAATCTTCCTAACGAGTTGCCTAAAGACGCTTCTCAGTCTTTTGGAGAACAGTTTATGGGAAGTGTACTAGAAGAACTTTTAGGCATAAAAGATACAGGTATGATAGAACGTGCTTCTGTAACAACAAATGGGCAATTAGGCCCTCATTTTCAATATCTAACAGACTATGTTAATGCAAAATAGTTAGATAGAATAAGTATTGAATTAATGCAAAAAAAATTATATATGTTGCCCAGCATCAAAAATATTCCTAATTTTGCAGCCAAGTCAATCAATTTTTAAGAAGTCTATTTTACTTTTCCAGTTAAAAATGGCCTTCTAACAAAAAACAAAACTTATGGAAACATTACAAAAAAAACCAAAGGCAGCACCTGCCAAGAAGCTTTTTGTAAACAATAAGGATGAGTCTATTCGCATGTTCAAAAGCGATTTTTTAGACGTTTTTTCACGTGTTAAATGGTATGTACCACTTTTTATCTACGTTCCTTTTATTAGTTATTTAGTTTATCAAACTGCTATCAACCCTAATGTTAGTATACTAGCTGGAATAGGGCTATTTGTAGCAGGTGTATTTTTGTGGTCGTTTATGGAATACTTCCTACACCGCTTTGTATTTCACTACCACCCTACTAGCAAATTTGGTAAAAAACTGCATTTCATGATGCATGGAGTACACCATGACTATCCACAAGATTCTTTACGTTTAGTATTACCACCTGCAATGAGTTTACCTTTAGCTGTTGGATTTTACTTTCTTTTTCAAGCAATCATGGGGCCTGATATGTTTACATCCTTTCTTGCTGGATTTGTATTAGGTTATTTAGGTTATGATATGTTTCATTATGCTACACATCATGCTAATATCAAAGCTCAATGGTTTAGAAAACTGAAAAAACATCATATGGACCATCACTACAAAGATGATGAACATGGTTTTGGTGTAAGTAGTACGTTTTGGGATATTGTATTCCGCTCTGGATTTAAAAAATAAGACTATACTATAGTTCTCATAAAAGGCCTTTAAACATTGTTTTAAAGGCCTTTTTTATGCTAAAAACGACCCCAAAATCAACATTTCCTACAATATTTAAAATCAATTGTCAAAGGCTATTTTGAACTCTATTCTTAAATAACTACAATAAAAAACACCCCCAAAAGCTGGAGGTGTCATCTTATTTATTGTATAGTCTATATGATCTAACTTATCCTCTATTTGACCTAAAAATACCTAGGCATGTAAATAATATTGGTGTTAGGCAATAATTCCTGTATTTCCTTATGCTGGGTAGAATTTAGATTGAATTTATTCATCCACAAATACAGCTCTTGAAGTTTTTCCAATTTGGCCACATTTTCAGGTAAGCCCTCCAAGTCATTAGAAATCAAACTTAATTTTTTGAGTTTTGGGAGCTTCGCCAACAGATCAAATGTTGCTTCCCACTTAAGGTCTTTATTCTTACCTAAGCCTAATTCTTCTAAGGTTTTGAGTTGCTCTATTTCTGGAGATAACTCTTCTAATTGGTTATTAAATAGGCTCAACACCCTTAAATTCGGCAGTTTTGCTAAGGTAGGGAATACATCAGCCCACACAATAGTTGAATTTTGATTGAGGTGCAACTCTTCTAAATTTGTAAGCTCCATCAAAGCTTTAGGAACTTCCTTTAGACTGTTGGCACTCAAATTCAACTTGCGCAAAGATTCTATTTTGGCCAACTGCACAAAGGTATTATTCCAATTAATGTATGGATTTTGTTTAAGGTCTAATTCTACCAACCCTTGCATTTCCTCTACACCTGGTGGTAAGTCAATTAATCCATTATTGATTAGATTAAGTACTCTTAGGTTTGACATTGCCTTTGCATCTTCAAATAAGTTGTACCAATTGAGATTAGGATTGCCTTCTAAGTCTAGTTTTTCGAGTTTTTTGAGTTTACACAACTCCTTGGGAATGCGAAGAAGATTGTTGTAAGGAAGTCCCAACTCTCTCAAGCTTTTTAATTTCTTAAGCAAGGCAGGTATATCTGTTAGGTTATTGCCTCCCAGATCTAATTGTTCTAATTTTTTAAGTTTTTTGAGTTCCTCAGGTAAGTCTGTTAATTGATTACTCCAAAGGTAGAGCTTACGCAAACTCTTAAGTTGTCCTATTTTTGTAGTTAATCGTCTTAATGAATTATTGGATAAATCCAATTCTACTAAGTTGGTAGCATCTCCAATTTCTGGAGGTAGGTTGACCAAACGATTGCCCCAAAGATACAATCGCTCCAAACTCTTCATTTGTCCAACACTTGATGGCAAATCTTTTATCTCGTTATTTCCTAAATCTAATCTTTTTAGATTGGGCAGCTGAGACAAAGCCTCAAATGTTTTTTCCCAATCCATCCCAGCATTTCCTGTCAAACAAATATCTTGTAAGCCAGCAAGTTTAGTAATTTGTTTTGGAATTAGATTTATTTCATTTTCACTCAGATTTAGTTTCTGCAATTGAGTCAACTTTGAAAGCAACTCAAAAGCTGTAGGCCAATTAATATTTGGATTCCCACCTAAATTAAGTTCATGAAGGTTCTCTAGTTTGGTAATGGTGCCTGGTAAATCCTCTAAATCATTAAAATCGAGATAGAGCTTATATACTTTTTTAGGCGTTTGCAAGGCCTCATCTATATCATAATAAATCCTAGCATGATCTAAATCCTGCTGACTTAGCGGAGTTTGCCCAATTGCAAAAAATGCAGTAGCCAAGACCAACAAAAAACTATTGCACACTTTTTTCATTCGGAGTGTAGTTTGTGTTAATGGATAGAAGTCCTTTTTTTCTTAATACATGACTTCAAATACATACATAATATAAATCTAATTATTTCATGTAGTATAGTTTTTTACTTGGGCAAATGCTGTTGTAATTATGTGTATTAGTTTAGCTGATATTTATACAATTCCACATCAATATTAATGGGAATCCATTGGGTTTAAAACCAAAAATCTATCTAACTATAACGAGGGTGATCTTAAAAATAACAAAATATAATTAAACTCCATAAGATAAGCTGCATTTATAATACATAATATAATTATATATATAATCTACAGTTTTTAACACACAAAAAAGCCCCAATCCTTCAAGAACAATTGGGGCTTTATGTATATATTTTTTTGTTTAATTTTCGTTTTGCAAAAGATCCACAATCCATTTATCTCTATCATCAGGAGAGAAAGCCCAAGGCGCTCCATTATTCTCAATAGTATTAAACATACTGTTCCATTCTTCAGGAGATTTTGATTGCTCCAAGATTAAGTTTCTTCTAAGTTCTATTATTATATCTAATGGATTTATCATTACAGGACAAGCTTCTACACAAGCATTACAAGTAGTACAGGCTCTTAACTCCTCTTCTGTTATATAGTCAAATAGGTTTTTACCATCATCATAATTCTCTTTAGATAAAACGCTGGTAGTTTCTTTTTGATCATCGCGAATAAACTCTGTTTTATTCGTCTCTATGTTCTTCCCAACTTCTTCCATCCTATCACGAGTATCCATCATGATCTTACGAGGAGAAAGCTTCTTACCTGTCAAGTTAGCAGGGCACATAGAAGTACAACGTCCACATTCAGTACAAGTGTAAGCTCCCAACAGGTGTCTCCAACTCAAATCAAAAATATCGCTAGCCCCAAATTTAGGGATAGGTGCATCTAAATCTGGTTCTGCAAAAGCAGCATTAGGGTCAAACATAGAGGCAACCTCTGTTTGTACCTCTGGCATATTTTCCATTTCCCCTTTCTTTTCCAATTTGGCAAAATAGGTATTTGGGAATGCCAACATGATATGCAAGTGCTTAGAGAATGGCAGGTAATTCAAAAATGCAAATACAATTAGAATATGTCCCCACCAACCAATACGCTCTAATATATGCAAAGTACTATCAGAGAAATTTTCGAATAATGGATAAGTGAAATTACTGATCACAAAACCATAATCTCCGCTATGATGAGCCATGTCTGAGCTATTCATCAAAAAGATGAACATAACTAGCAAAAACTCTGCATACAGGATTAGATTTCCATCTAACTTTGGCCAACCTTCCATTTCTGGTTTTACAAATCTTGGTAGTTTAAGCAAGTTTCGTCGAGCCAAAAAAGTAAAGGTAGCAATCAAAGCACCTAAAGACAATATTTCTATGAAAGAGATTAATAGTGTATAAAAACCTCCTAAATAGTCATAGAAAAAACGATGTTGTCCTGCTAATCCATCTACAAAAATTTCGACAAGCTCTATCTGCGTAAATATAAACGCCACATATATAAACATATGCATGGTTGCCGCTAAAGGTCTTTTGAACATTTTCTTTTGTCCTAGAGCTATCAATATAGTATTATTGATACGTTTGCCTTTATCTCCTGTTATCTTTTCTTCTTTCCCTAGTTTTATGTTTCTATAAACGCTTAGATACTTCTTGAATGCTATTCCAAAAGCAACCACAGCAACAAGGGCAAATATGATCTGTTGAATCATTGAATGACTTTTTTTAATTAATTAGAACTGATTGATTGGTGTTTTTCTTGATTTGCAGCTAAAATATAAATCTTTTTGACTAAACTGATACTTACTTTAACGATTTTTTGTCGTTTGTATAATTATAGGTTATTTTTAATACTACTTTTAGAGATTGTAGGTTTAGAATTAAAGCAAAAAAATCCCTTGATAATGAGAACATTAAAGCTATTATTACTTATACTCATAGGCTATTTACAAGCTTATAGTCAAGGTTATTCCAAAATCAATATTGATTTATTTCTTCAATTACAAGAAATTTCTCCATCAAATCATAGCAAAGTATTTATTCCTGCATTAGTAAAAGGCGATATTAGCAGTATTCAATCTGTTCTAGAACAAAATGATGGAATTTATAAATACCATGAGGGCAATATAGCAGCAGTATCCATCAATTTGGCTACTGTAAAAAAACTAATAGAGCATCCTTCTGTTGAGCGTGTTGAGTCGCAACGCACCCCTATGCAAAGTTTATTTTATGAAGATTCTATAATGCATACCAACAATAATTTGGGCCCAGCGCATAATGGAGAAGGGGGTTTACCTCGTGGTTTTCAAGGAGAAGGTGTCCTAGTTGGGATTATTGATGATGGTTTTGAATGGAGGCATCCCGATTTCCTAAATGCTGATAATTCTACTCGAATAATGCATTTATGGGACCAAGAGTCAACCAATCCTAACTATTTAGACCCTTATTATGGGTATGGGGCTATTTTTGACAGTGCTACAATCAATGCAGGCTATTGCACACACAATCCTGGCATGCACGGAACTCATGTTATGGGTACTGCAGTGGGCAATGGTCGTGCAGCCAATAAGTTGGTAGGTGTTGCTCCTAAATCGGATATATTATGTGTTAATATACTCTCTGGAACCAATTTCCTAAGTGCTTTTGTCGATGGTGTTCGTTTCATGTTCGACAAGGCCACACAACTAGGCAAGCCTTGCGCAATCAACTCTAGTGTAGGCACTTATACGGGGTCTCATGATGGCAGAGATCTCTATAGTCAAATCATAGATAGTATGCTTTTGGCAGCCCCTGGTCGTGCATTAGTACAAGCTGCAGGCAATGCTAGAGAAGTAAATATTCATTTAGGGGTTGAACTTAATGGGGATAGTAGCAAAACTTGGTTCAAGAATGATCCTTATCGAAACATCACTCATTTTTTGCTCTACAGTGATACTAGTGATTTTAATAATATTGATTTTTCTTTTCAATTAATTCACCAAAACACTTATTTAACTCAGGGACAATCTCAGGTCTATAATATCTTACAAGATTTTACATTTACCAATACTGTTGACACTATAGAAGAAGTATTGTTTATGCTAGGAACTACACCTATTACACTGACTATTTATGCAGCAAAGTATAATGGTTTGTATGAGATCTATTGTAAAGCTCCAAGCATTGCTAATTATTATTGGCAATTTAAATCTAAGGGTGTTGGAAAATTTGATGCTTGGTGTGATCCTCTTAAGTTAGGCACATCTCAGGTTGTACAAAATGGTAATGGTGCAGACTACCAAAGTGCTGATAATATACAAACGATTGTTGGCTATTGGACCTGCTCTGACAACGTATTAACAGTAAGTTCTTACCAAAATAGAGAATATATATATAACTACTTAGGAGATACATTAGACATAAGTACAGGTACCCATCCTTTATATGGCATCTCACATTTTTCAAGTTTAGGTCCAACTCGTGATGTTCGACAAAAACCAGATATTACAGCTCCAGGAGGACAAGTCCTCTCTGCTGTCCCTTTAGCTGATTTGGCCTATATTAAAACTAGTGTTGATGCAAAGCATCTTGACAAGGCTGGTTGGCATAGATCTAGTAGAGGCACATCTATGGCTGCTCCTATGGTAGCTGGCGCTGCAGCCTTATATTTTGAATGCAATCCGCAAGCTACTGTTACTGAGGTTAAAAATGCACTAACATCAAGTGCCCGTATAGATAATTATGTATTTCAACAAGTATTTGCCTTACCTAATATTCATTGGGGTTATGGCAAATTGGATGTTTATGAATTACTGAAGGGTTGTTTAGTTTATGGTTGTACAGATAGTACTGCCATCAATTATAACTCCTCTGCTAATGTGATGGATAGCTCTTGTGTATATTTAGTAACTTCTGTGCCTGAAATCCAAAAAACAGATCAACTCTTCCGTGTTTCTCCAAATCCTTTTGGCGCTCAAACACAAATTAGTTATAAGTTGCCAAATGCCAAGAGTTCTGCAACTTTTGTGCTCTACAACAGTATTGGACAAAAAGTAGCACAGCAACTTTTGCAGAAAGCAGAAGGAAGCTTTATACTTCAAAATTATAATCTTGCAAAAGGAGTTTATTTAGGCTGTTTATTTGTGGAAGGACAATGTATAGAACGACAAAAAATAGTGCATAGGTAAGAATATTAGTTCATAAAGTTTTTCTAAAAACTAATTCCCAATTTTGCGATCTTGAAATTGGTCAAAAAAATGAACTTTACCCAAGGAGGTTGTCCAAAATGTCTCAGTAGTTGAGGTACTCAAATGAACAACTTCTTTGCGTTCAGGGTCCTTATCTTTGACAACTACAGTATAATCTAACTCATAGTCATAACGTCCGTGTATCGTCTTTCTTGGATGCAAAACAGCTTGTTTAGCTTCACAATTTGCATATTTTGCAAATAAGCTAAAAGGTAGCATAAGCTCTACTCTATAACCATTATCTGTCTGTTGATATTCAACCCTCAAGCCTTCTATAGTCTCAATAGGTACAATATTTTGGGCGACATTAAGATTTCGGTAAGCTGATTTCACAAAATGCAACTGCCCTATTATTTTGTTGTTCTTGTCTAAGCCCAGCTGCATATTAAAAAACAAACCACACAAAGATTCTGTTCCAAACCAGTATTCTACTAAATCGCCTTCTAAGTTGCTACTATCTACCCGATAAGCTGGCTCCCATCCATTATCAACAACATCTAAAGCTAAATAAAAATGTTGTTCATCCCAGAGCATAGCTGTTTTATAACTCAAATCATCTACACCATGCCATTCATCAGAGTTACGCATCAGATATTTAGGATCTTCCATAGTAGTCCAACTGGAGGAAGTCCAACTCTGTTCATCAAATTTTCCATCGATATTTACCACCTCTTGCAGACTATTTGCTGCAATGTACTGAAAGTCAACTTTTGACTTTTTATAGCTCTTTCTACATTCCTTGTTGGTATAATTAATCTGGGAACCAATACTCCCTGCAGTCCATTTTTCTTTAGCTATGCCCCACCCATTCAAAGTATATTTCAAATAATTATAATGTGTTGATTCTATTAGTTTTCCTTTGTTCTTTCCATATTTGGATTCGTTGGAATGCCCCGAATACCAAGACAAATACCCATCTTGATAAGACAATGAAAAATGGTCCATATTTGGACTAATACTCTTAAATGGTTTTATTTTGATGGGTACTTCCAATTTCAATTCTTTTCCTTTTTGCATAGCTATCACCAAATATCCCATATTAGGGACTTCTTTGCCTGACTCTATTGCTTCACGGCGAGCAGAAGATTCGGCATATTGATTGGGATCCCAATACAATACTGCAAAATCAGCTTCCTTGTTGTTATCAAAATCGGCATGAATGACTATATATTTACTCTGGCTTTGGTTCCACATAGGAGTCCATGCAGAATTTAGCTCACTCCTCACAAGGTCTGTAACTCGGTGCACATCTGTTAACTCCTGAGCATAGACTCCCACAGGTATAGAAATACCTAGACAAAGTAAAATCAATATGGTTAGCCTAAAATTGTTCATGGATTTCAGAAAGATTTATCATAAAATACGCATATTTTGGGACTGCACAAAACTTCTAGCCGAATCTAATCCTATAGGTAGAATATACAAAACCGTCCCACTTAGCACCAAAACAACCCCAAAGCCCTACTAATCAACCAAATAACTATACACTTAGATAAAATATTAGGTTTAGTTAAACTTGTAAAGTTATAAAAAAAAATTGGACTAAAAAAGCTAAATAAACAATCTCTTTTTCTTAGGTGGTATAATGCAAAAATGGCTTGCTATTATGAAAATAATTGAATATATTGCGCGATCGACTTTGAAGAACCAAATTGTTGAAAGACAATCATAAATATCACTATAATGGACAATAAAACTCGTGAACAAGTAAAAAAGATCAATGAGCTTGCAAAGCTTTGGTTAAGAGACTATAAAAACAATGGTTTAGAAAGCCAAAGAGAACTTAAGTCTCAATATAAAGAAATGTATGCTGCGCTTGAGAAAACCAACAAACTATTGCAAGACGCTCCTAAAACAAGTGGAGATAGTCATGCTGATGGAGACAACTGGCAACAATTATATGAAGGGATAGAAACTATAGTAAAGGCTAATCCATTCTTTGCAGGTTGTTTTGGCACTATACAAGAAGATCCATTGGCTAATGGTGCTTCTGCTGAAGCTAAAAAAGTAGCTGCAAAAATAAAACCGATGGCTGCCGATTGGTTGGGCAATTATGGTGAGTTAAAAGAAGTAACAGGGGTTCAGAAATCTCTAATTGCTGCTATATATGATCAAGCAAGCAAAATAATAACTGCTCCTAAATTAGGTGGTGCTACAGATGATGAGCATACCGTTGTATTCATAGGTGCTAAAAAAGGTGTTAGCCGTAAAATGGCTCCAAAAATCAAACGCTTACCAGATTTCTTTCCAGAGTTATTGGTAGAAATACACGAGGTAGAGGCTAATGATAAATTGCTCAAAAAACATGATATAGAACATCTGCCGACTATTCTATTTATGCGTGGCAAAAGAGAAATAGCTCGACATGAAGGCGAGTTAAGCTCTAGTATGATACAAAAGAAAGTGAACCAATTGGTTCAAGGTATGTCTTTCACAGATAGTGATAGTGTAGATAAACTCCTAGATGGCAATAAACAACTAACCGAAAAAGAGTTGTACTCTATGGGTGAGTTTATGATCTTTTATTTTGAGGCAGTTTGGTGTGGTGCTTGCAAAAAATCAGATGGTATTATAGATGCTGCTGTTGCTCAGTACCCAGGTCAAGCAAAACTCAAAAAAGTAATGGTAGATGGACGTACTATGCTCCACAAACAATACAATGTGGATATGGTTCCGACTATTCTATTTATGCATGATGGTAAAGAAATGGGACGTCATGTTGGTTATATACAACCCTCAACCCTCAACCAAAAAATGCGCATATTCATGGCCAACAAAGGCAATATTGGCAACTCTAAGGATGCTTTAGCTAGCCCTATTGGCACAGAATATGACAAACAAAAAGAGAAAGAAAAAGAAAAATTAGGCTTGCTTTCTGATCTAGGAGGCAAAGTTGGCGAAAGTGCTGCAAATGCGCCGACAGACGTACATTTGATACAAGAATTGCTCAACAAGCATGGTTTTGCTGTAGCACTAGATGCAAAAGCTGGGCCTGAAGTAATAGAGGCAATTAAGCAATTTCAGGAAGCAGCGGGTGTAGAAGCTACTGGTACTGTCGCTCCAAATTCCCCTACATGGAAAGCCTTACAGGGAAATAAAGTAAAAAAAACTGATAGTAAATCAGATAAAAAGGTAATGGATAATGATCCTTTGCCTACAGCTAAGGAATTGTCTGATCGCTTTGGTTCAAGCTTTAAATCGTTAATTCCTCAAATACAAAAAGATACTAATTTAATTATCCAAGGAAACCCAGATTTTCCTCAAAATGGGGTAAAATATGCTGCAGAGTTAATTGCATTAGAATTAGCTAACAAATATAAGAAATATGGTTTAAAGGATTCTAAAGGAAATTTAGACCTAGAATTAACTACCATTGAAGTTAGTATAGAGGATAAACAAAAAGCTAAAGAAAATGAAGATATTGAGTCCATCCAATCCCTATCCTCTGATGATTACGACCATAGTAGCTACTCTATTATTTCTAATAGTTTACAACGGAATTATCCAGATGGAGTAGTATTTAATCCAGGTATGGGTCAAGGAGCTGGAGATGCTATTAAGTTTGATATAACTGATGAGCTAAATAAGCGGGTACTAAATTTGTATATTAAATACAAATACCAAGTATTCAATAATAAAAAAAAGGAATAGTTAAATGAGATTAATATGCTTATTAATAGTTATCAACTGGCAACCAATCCATGCACAAATGCTAGAATTGCCCATATATTATATTTTAGAAAATCATATTAAAGAAGTAAGAATAGATTATTTAGATTTAGATAGTGAAGTTGATAATTACTTAGTTTATCAAAAAACAACTAAGTACAATAAAGCTGGTTTAGCATTAAATACTAAAGAGCTTTATCATTCAACTATAGATACTATTTATACATCTTATACTTATTCTATAGACAGCATAAATAATCGACGAGCATCCAAAGAAGTTCGGACTAGATGGACAAACAATGATACAATTAGTAAACAATTAATTTTTTATAAAAACTATTCCATTACCGCTTTAAATAAAGATACTTTATTGCAATATTTTCTTACGAAAAACAAGGCTACTTGGGACACCATTAAAACAAAAAAATACGCCTATAAACGAGGCAAATTAAGCACTATAAAAATAGAACAACCTGAAAAGAAGCTATTAAAAGTTCTTTGTAAGGATTCTATTATTGAGAATAGATTTCATACATGGCAAACCTATACTCAGAAAACTAACAATAAAATAGACACCTTATTTTCGTGGGTATCTTTAAGAGATGATATGGATATTAGCCGTATAGAACTTGAAGTAAAAATCATGAATAATGACCTATTTCAAAAATATATACTCTATACACCTAATGAGTTGCCAGATCAAGCAAGATGTGTTGGGCCTGATTCAACTTTATTAGATCAAAATATGTCCATTTGGAAAATCAATAATCGCACTAAACGTTCTGTTTGGGATTCTAGACAAAGGATGTATTATTATTATAAAAGATACAGAGATTAAATTCACATATAGCAAAGCATGAAAAGAATAAGCTCTAAGATAGAAAAGGAGATTAAGAGAATAGAGAAAGAGAAAAAGGTCAAAGATTTGACTAAAAATATGAGCCAATTGTCTTACAAATTGGTGCATGACGAGATGTTGCTGCAACTCAAACAAAAATTGACTAAAATTACGGAAGAAAAACCGACTAATTTTGTCATGCGTATGGAGCATCACTATGTAGATACGCCTAATCAGCCTAAGCCATTTGCGCTTTTTGGTCGATGGAAAGGTGCTTACAAAAGTTGGGCCTTACAAAAAATTTGTAAGGAAAAGGATGCTATTGTAGGAGAAGCTTTTTATGGTGGTTTAGATGAGATGGGTAAGAAGGTTATCAAACTTAAAATCTTTAAGGGTAAGGCTAAATCCAAAACAGATAAACTGACTAGAATATTCAGGTCCTTCATACCTAAAGCTAAATATGCTTTAGAGTTTGTGGTGATGGATGATGGTGCTGTAATGCAAGATCCTGAAAGCATAGAAGAAAAAGCTGCTGCACCTCAAAATGGAGAGACCGCAGCACAAGCTAAAGATCCTAAAAAGATACTAAAACTCTTGACTCAAAAGATTATTAGTACACATGCCTTGATTAGTCCAGTTCGTATACAAAAACGTCAGCATACTGATGAGGATGTCAAAAACTTGAATAGCCTAAAAACCTATCTACAACATTGGTTTCTTGCTTTTGGTAAGCTTACTGCAGCAGATCAGGCTCCTCGTCAAAAGCGAAAAGGAACCTTTACAAATTTACAAAAACAGACCATTGCCCTACTCAATATGGCTCAAGGTAATACTGTTGCTCGTGAACAAGGTAACCCTACATCCAACTACAACGCAGCACAAGAAGCAGCTAATCTTGGAGCAACTATGATCTCTCAACCTGAGTACAAAAGAGGTTACTCCTATATATCTTTTAAAGGAAAACATTCTGGCAAAGTCTATAAAAAAGGTGATAAGATTAGTATTGAAGATGGTATCTTAACCTATCGTAGCAGTAAGGTCTATGGTTCAATGGTAGCCGATTTAGCTGCAAAAGGGTATAAAAACCCTAAAACTAATGCTCCTTACAAAAAAGGTGAACGATTATCTGATGCTGATAGAATAAAATATTATTACAAAAAACAAGAAGCTCGTCCTCTCCCTACATGGTGCAACCAGTTTGCAATGGATTTAGCTAAGGATGTCTTGGGTGAAAATACACCTTTTGATTTCTTACCAGAAGGAAAAGGATATACCAATGCGAATGAGCTTTATGAGTTTTTCCATGAAGCTAATGGTGTTTTATTCCAAAAGCTAGGTAAATTTGAAACTGCATGGGAAGAAATCAATAAAGGCAAGTTAGTCTATTTTATTTCGGAAGGTGATATTGGACACATTGCTACAGGTTATCCTACCAAGCCTGAAGACATGAAAGCAGTCAAAGTTGGTAGTGAGCAAGATAAAATTGGTAAGGTGGTTCAAGCTGGTGCCAAAACAGATATTTTGATGATTAATAAGGTATGGGGTGGCTTGAAAAATGTGGCTATCTTTGTTAACCTTAACAATGAAAAATCAGATAAAGAGCCTGATCCTAACCTATTTATTAAGGTATATAATAAAATAAAAAATCCTGTTGGGATTGGTGCCAAAAACTATATTGGAGACATCAAGGTAGTTCAACAGTTATTGGTTAATGCAGGCAAAGATATAGGAAAAGGTGGGCCATTTGATAATGGCGTTGATGGTTCTTTAGGCAAAAATCCTGCTGGTACTAAAACTGTTGCAGCAATCAAAGAGATACAGACTAGTCTAGGTTTGACAGCTACTGGTACTGTAGAAATGAATGATGCTACTTGGAATTATCTATACAATAAGTCTAAGCCAATCATAGAAAGTGGGAACGATAATCCTCCTATAGATGACAATACCAATGGAGGAGGAAATACAGATCCTGAACCACAACCACAACCTGTAGGAAAAAATATAAAAGCTTCTGTGGGTGATGGTGGAGGAAATAGCGAAGACGATGTTCGTGTTATACAACAACTATTAGTTGACAAAGGATTTGACTTAGGGGCTTATGGGCCTAAAAAAGATGGTGTTGATGGAGACTGTGGTAATGCGACTAAAGCCGCTATCAAAAAATTCCAAAAAGATAATGGAATTACAGTTACAGGTATCATAGAACCTAATAGTGATTCTTGGGCTAAACTAAGTGGCCAAGCTAATCCTAATGATACCCCACAACCTCAGCCTGTAGGAAAAAGCATAAAAGCTTCTGTGGGTGATGGTGGAGGAAATAGCAAAGACGATGTTCGTGTTATACAACAACTGCTTGTTGACAAAGGGTTTGACTTAGGAGCTTATGGCCCTAAAAAGGACGGTGTTGATGGAGACTGTGGTAATGCGACTAAAACTGCTATCAAAAAGTTCCAGCAAGATAATGGTATCGCTGTTACAGGTATCATAGAACCAAACAGTGATTCTTGGGCTAAACTAAGTGGCCAAGCCAATCCTAATGACAATAATGATACTCATAACTTAAAACCTGAGCAAATTCAGTTTCAGCTCAAAGGTACTGCCAAACCGCTTAATGCAAAAGCAGATAAAGTATTGAGAGAGATTTTAGCTCAAGCTAATGAACCTAATGTTGTAATCACAAGTACCCTACGCACAGCTAAAGAGCAAATGGGTATTATGTACAACAATATCGTTAAATTTGGTTTAGCTACCAATAAAAAGTTTTATGGTAGCAATGGTAAACATGTAGTACAGGTTTATGAAGATTTGCATGCAGCTGGCAAAACAGCTCAGCAAATAAAAACAGCAATGGAAGCAAAAATAAACGAATTGGGCCCTGCTACGGTATCTAAACATTGTGATCCTAGCAATCCTGCTATTGATATTCATCCAAAATCTCTTAAAAACAGAGGAAACTTTGAGAGTATTTTAGCAGCTGATGGCCGAGTAAATTTTGTTGCGCCTCCTAAGGACCCATTCTATCATTTAGAAATAAAATAGAGTTCACAAATATAAACTATCAAGACTCCTTACCAATGAGGTTGTTTCTTTAAAGAAACAACCTTTTTTTTCATTAAAACCTTGAGATAATTTATTCTATAGGTGCTCCATACTCATCTAGAAAAACAGCTTTAGAGTTTGTTTGACGAAGCATAAGGTTGGCTTGTATACCAGACCCAAAACCACAATCAAGTTCGGTACCTTCCTGAGCTATAGTTACCTCTTTTTCCGAAAACAAGAAAGTAAGTTCACAAACATCACCAGACTCTGCAGTAGTATAAATAGCTAGACTATCTTGTCTAATCATTTCGCCTTCTATATAACCAGAGTGATGGCTCGGAGCGCCTCCATAAATATTCAATTGAAACTTGAGTTTAGACTCTCCTTTTTCTTGTATCGCTAGATATGCTCCTCCTTTTTGGGCATTCCCATCAAGATAAGTACCTTCTATTTTCTTTGTTTTATTACTATTGTCTTCACTTTTCACATCCTTTTTGGGAGCTGTAGCAACAGTATCAAGCTGTTGAGGTTCAGAATTTGATGAGTTTGTTGTTTCGCTTGTAGTGTTAGGCTCCAAACAACTCCATATTCCTAATAAAAACAATATCCCAAGACCTATTATTTTTTTCATCTGCTGCTTAATTATTTTAGTAATTCATAATTGTAAGCCGGTTCCCAAGTACGGCTATTGTACTTAAGCAGGCTCCCTTTATCTGCCATAAATATATTATGATATGTTTGTTTTGACAAGCTTTTCCATGCTTCTTCAAAAGCATTGGCCTGCAAATCCCTATTAGCAAGTGTCATATGTGGGTTATAAGCTCTTTTTTCTTTGCTATAACTATTAATAGCTAATTCTTCTTGTAAATGGAAGACTAGGTCTTTATGAATTTTTGATAAGAACAGGTTTTCTTCTGGTTTTATAAACAAGACTTTAGGCCTGAAACAGTCAAAACCGTTTAACACAATCTCGAAGGATTGATATTGGCTAAAGAAGTCTTCTAGATGCTTAGAAAGCTTCTGCTCTTCTTTTTCATTCCATCGAAAGGGCATATATAAGGTAATGTGTGCAGGAGAACGTAAAGCGGTGCGAGTATGATAACGCCTATATAAATCCATTTTTAAGGCTTTGATTTCGCTCAAAATAGGTTCTGGTGGGCATATAGCTATAAAATATAAAGCTTGATTCTTTTTCATGTTTGAATATTAAAATGAAGGATAATAAACTGGGGAGATCTTAAAAGATAAGGAGGGAGGGAGAGTTTAAACTCTATCTACGATATTGGTCTATCATGGTTTGGCTGATATGGGGTTGGAAACGTTCTATTTTGTTCCAATCTACTTTGTAGCGAAAATCCATGATAAAATCTGCAGATAAAAACTGATTACCAGAAATTCGTTGCCAATCTACTTGGTTCTGAAATTCTCTGATAAATGACTCTGTCAAGACTTGGTTTCTCGAAATTTCTTGCCAGTTCACTTTGTTTTTATGTTGAGCAATGAATTGAGTAGACAACTTTTGGAATCTAGAAATATTTTTCCAGTCCATTTTGTGCTCAAACTCCAAAATAAAGGCTTCGGATAATTGCTGGTTTCTAACAATTTTATCCCAATTCAGCTTATCTTGAAACTTGCGTATAAACTGCTCAGAAAGCTTTTGATGTTCAGAAATATCTCGCCACCAAAGTTTTCTGGGCAAGGCTTCCATCAAAGATTCAGGTAGTGCATAATTCGCACAAATACGTTTCCAAAGGTCTTGACTTTTTGTAGAGTCTTCCATTAAGATGTGTGGAGTACATCCATAGTGTTGAGTTAGCTTTTGAAGCTGCTCCAATGCTTGTTGTTGCATAATAATTTAATTAAAAATGTGAATAAATTCTATTGGTGGGAGGGGATAGAATTTACTTTTCCTATAAAAGTTCCAACTTTATCAAGTTGAAAATATTACTACTTTTAGTTGCATAATAAACTAGCGTTAATTATCACTCGCTTATGAAATTTTAGCAAACTATTGTATGTATATGATTGTATAAAAAGTGGGAGGATACAACTTTATTTTAAGTGCATTTTTTCATAAAACTTGCCTTAAAAAACTAGTGTATAGTCGACATAACCATATTATATCCCAAAAAGTTCCCAACCGTTT
>JAAEPD010000192.1 GCA_024222455.1 Aureispira sp. | reverse complement strand
TAAATAACAACAGTAGACTTAGTGTCTTGTCCTTGAGCGTTACGTCCTGTAATCGTGAAGGTGTTAGAACCTGGCTTCAGCCTGATGTTGCTAGCTGAGAAGCTAGTTCCATTGAAGTTGAAGTTACTCAAGTTTTGACCATTAGCGGTGAACGTTACATCATTTTTGCTAGTTACATTCAGAATAGTAGCAGTGATGTTAATTGTGCTATTTTGAGTGTTGTGAGGATTTGCTATTGGACTAGTGATCGTCACAATAGGTCCTGGTTTTGGAGCTGGCTGATAAATAATAACGGTTGACTTAGTGTCCTGTCCAGAATTATTTCTACCTGTAATAGTAACTGTATTGCTTCCTGTGCGAAGGTTGATGTTATTCGCATTGAAATTGGTGCCACTAAAGTTAAAGTTGCCGTTATTCATTCCATTTACGCTAAAAGTAACATTGCTTTTACCTGTTACATTTAGAATAGTGGCTGTGATATTGACGGTGTTATTTTGCGAAGTATATGGGTTAGCTCTTGGATTAGTAATAGTAACTACAGGAGCTGGTTCTGGTTGCTTGTAAATAACTACTGTTGACTTAGTATCGCTTCCTTCTGTATTACGTCCTGTAATTGTGAAGGTGTTGGAACCTGGATTTAGATTGATGTTATTAGCTGTAAAGCTAGTACCATTGAAACTAAAATTGCGGTTGTTTTGACCATTTACATTAAAAGTGACATCGCTGCTGCTTGCTACATGTTGTATAGTAGCAGAGATATTCACTGTATTTATGTTGGTATTGAATGGATTATTGCTTGGGTAAGTAATGGTAACTACTGGAGCAGGTTTAGGTTGTTCTTTGTAGTTGATAATAACCGTTTCTGCATCTTGACCATCTGTGTTTCTACCAGTTACAATAATTACATTGCTGCCTTTATTCAGTTGCACATTGTTAGCCATAAAGCTAGTACCATTGAATGTGAAGCTGCGGCTGTTCTGACCATTTATGCTAAAGGTAACATCATTAGCATTGCTAACATGTTGGATACTTGCTACTATATTTATAGTAGATGCATCAGAGTTGTATGGGCTAGTGCTTGGAAACGTAATGTCAACTATTGGAGGTTGTCTATCTTTCTGATAATTGATAATTACAGATTTACTGTCACTACCAACACTGTTAGAACCCGTAACTGTAATAACATTAGAACCTATTTTTAGATTGACGTTATTTGCTCTAAAACTGGTGCCACTAAACGTGAAATTGCGACTAGGCTGACCGTTAACTGTAAAAGTTACATCACTAGAGCTAGATACATATTGTATTGTAGCATTGATATCAATAGTAGAAGAGTTAACCGTTGTAGGACTATTTGCTGGATTGGTAATAGTTACTACTGGTGGTTGCTCTGGATCTTTTTGTGGATTGTAAACAATTGTAATGTTTTGGGCATTAGTTCCACATTCGTTTGTTCCTTTTATTGTAATAATATTGCTGCCTGCTTGTAGGTTTACAGCTGCTTCAAAATCATTGCTACCCAAAGAATAATTTTGAGAAGTATTGCCATTAATACTGAATGTTAATTCGTTTCTACTAACATTCTTGACGGTTGCTCTAACTACAACTGTTTGTTGATCTGTAGTAAAAGAACCATTGTTGCTAGAAGGGTAGTTGAAGTTAATGTCTGGACAATCTACATCAACACGCTTTTTCTTGCCATAAATATTTGCTGTTAGGAATAAATTGGTGTAATGATGTATGGCGCTGTTGATTCCTGCACCATTGTCTTGTATAACTCCTTCAAAGTCGTCTTGTAGTGTGAACGTTGTTCTGTGGCCAACTCCCATCATAAAACCAGGAGAAAACCAATAACCTAATTCTAGGCCAATAGAAGGGGTTACTGTCACATTAAAATCTTCCTTTATATTAGCAGCAGATTCATAGTCTCTATTGAGCTGCCATAGGTCTTTAATATCACTGCATATTTTGCTAGGTGTTTGATTTTGATTTATACTTTCATAGTCATAAGGATTGTCTGTTAGATCCAAATGCTCAAAAGTGGAATTATAAAAACCGAGACCAAGACCTGCATACAAACCTAAATGAACATTAGTTTTGCGACGCAAATTTTCAAGATTTAGACGCAACTCTAAAGCAAGATCGTGAAACTCAGTTTTGTGGTTATGAAAAACATAGGATGTACTATCATATTGTTTGAATACTGGTGCAGCATTCAAATAGCTAGAATCCATACTTGAAAGAAGTGTGCTTTCAGAGTTTAGGCCATAAGTCCATGTCCCCATATAGCGACCTCTAAGATCTAGAGATATAGGGCTAGTTTCTCTGTAAAAAAGATTTTTGCCAATATTAAAGCCCCAACCGCCACCATGACGAGTTTTGACATCACTTTGTTGCCAAGCAACACCGGCATCTAGACCAACGATCCAATGACCGCCTCGCTTGTCTGTAATAGTTGTACCTTGTTGGGCATAACTGGCTATACTACCGATAAGTAGTATAAATGTTAGCATGTAGTTAATTACTGATCTCATATTTGTTAGTTTATAGTTAACAGTTGATGATTCATGGTTTATAATTGTAGTCCAATAGGGAAGTGCAGTCCTTAGGGGTGATTATCTACTGCACACTATCAATTATGAACGCTCAACTGGTCTAAGGCAGTTTCTGTGCCAATGTACGTTGAAAACAAAACCCCAAAAAACGTAAAAAAGAGCGATTTTAGTATAAATCGCTCTATATTTTTTTAGTTAAATGGGTTTAGTTGAGTGTTTCTCAACTAAAAGCTTAGTAGAAAGGTAAGAATAGTTTTAGTTCAAAACGATTAAATTCTTAACATTTTTTAAGATTTCCTTAACGCTTGAGGAGTGACTTTGGTTATTTTTTCTTTTTGGATTTTTTCTTCTTTCTTTTCTTTTTGCCAGTTTTAGGTTCTTCCTCTTCTTTTGTTTTAGGACCATTTTTGACTAAATCCATAAAATCTTTTACAATATCATTAGGCACCATAATAGAAAGGTTATAATGTTTGATTTTCCATTCACCATTTATGAGCTCCAAGACTCCTGAACCTCTACATTCGCCCATCCAAGTATCTAGTGATTCTTCGAACCAAGCCATACGTTGGTTATTAGACAAATAAACATTGCGCCAATTGGCAGTAAATGACCATGCAGATTCTTTATCGAAATGGACTTTAGACCATTCTTTGAGTTCATCTCTTAACCAACGTTCACTAGCATCTGTACCCAGATAAATAGCATCTTTGGTCATTAAACCATCAAAAAATACATCTTCATCTGCCTCAGCAGCAGCTTTGTGCCAGCTATCCATTACTGTATTGATACGATCTTCGGTTTTTTTTGTGTTCCCTTCATTTATACAGTTTTTATGTCTACGGGTATCTGCTATTTGGATTATTTGCCAAAGACCATCAGGCATTTTTGCCATAGTAAATATATTAATTCCGCAATGAGAAATCATATTGTCTTCAGCACCTAAATAGAAGGTGTATTCAGTGGTAACTGTTGCTAAATTATCCTCTACAAATACTTGGTAAGTCCATAATTGTTCGCGCCAAGGGCGTTTGCGAGGAGCCATGATGCCATAGAGAAATTTTTGTCTGCTCATGCTAGTAAAATAGGGTTTGTTCATTTGGGTGAGTGTAGTGACAAGGTACAAGTCTGAGTGTGTTACAGACTTTACTTTGTTACTGTCTGCTTTGTGCATACCTTCAAAAAAAGTATCAACAACTTTGATCAGTTCAACTTCTTGTGTGGTTTGAGCATTGGAGCTGATAGAGAAAAGAAGTAATGCAAATAGCCAATATATCTTTTTCATTAAGTGTAGAATTAATATTAAAAAATAAGGAAATTTATAAAGGAAGATTACCTATTGGTGTTCTTAGAATCTTCTTCATTAATATTTTTAGACTTTGGAGTATTATTAAGAGCACGAACCTCACTAAAGAATTTCTTTGTAAGATGATCTTGCTCTATTTTTTTTTGCTGTGCTTGTACTATGGCATCCTTTATATCTGCAAAAATCAAATCTTCAAAAGCTCTAAACTTACCTAATGCACATAAGTTTAAATCTCCTTTTTGCATAAGTTTAGAAAAGGTAGGCTTTCCATTCACTCTGTAGCTGCCAATAGTGCAATATTCTATTATTTGATCTTGGTTATCATAAAATGCATAAGCACTTATGGGATGATCTGGCGTTTTAGCTCTAGAAACTGTGTAATGATTTTCTGTATTAATAAGTTTGAGTAGAGATGATATATGTTCTGGAGTAAGCATTTTAGCAAAACCTTCAATACCAATAATTGCTGTATGTGTTTTATTGTATAAGATTCGATGTTGAGGCTCTATCCAATAAGCCATTACTCTATTAAATGCTTTGTTGGGATAAGGATAGTTATGTTTTTTTTTCTTAAAAAGTGAAAACATAGTGATTATTTGTAATTTATTTTAGGCTATAGTAGCTGCTTGATGCATAACTACTGCCAACCAATAATTGGCTAGTTTTTGATGAAAAATGCTATAATTCTCTTGCTCATTGGGCTTGGATAATAGTCCTTTGCATTGCCCTTTCTCTAAGTTTTCCAAGTCTAAGTCGATTAGATGTAAATGTTCTATAAACTTGACTTGGCCTTTCATGTAAGCTTTAAACATAGCCTCTTTGCTACACCAATGTATGTGCAAAATATCTTTATAGTTAGGATGTTGTTGAAATTGTTCAAGATCCTTTTTAGCTATGAATTTGCTGGCAATACGTTCTAATTTTGGACTTTCTATTTGTATATCTATTCCTGTTTTAAGATTAGATTTTACTAAGGCTATGTTATCTCCCGAATGGCTGAGCGATAAATAGTTTTTGGAGTTGGGCCAATATAGGCGTCTTGACTCTGTTCTAATAAGGTCTTGCCAGTTGATTCCCCAAATGTGTTTTAGGGCATATCTACTAGCTAGCCAATGACGTTGACTTTTGGGATTAGAATAGGCTGCTTGAAACTTTTTTAGTAAGTCTGAACTAAATTCAAGTTCTTGAATAAACCATTCTATTGGTTGATCTATTGTCCAGACTAAGATAGCCGTATCGTCTATGTTTTTGTTGAGTATAAGCCCCATTATTGCCTGTTTTTGTAATCTCTATTTACTTGATCTATAAATGTTTTTAGATACTGGCGACTAATAAAACGTTGTTTGTATCGCTTAGAAATTGGTGTTTTTCGGAGTTCTAATGTACTTAAATAACTCAAGTTACGCATAGATTTAGTAAAAGTAAGGTAGAAAGTTTAACTTTATGAGATGCAAGATAAATTAGACTTATACACAGATTATTTATTAACAACCGTTCATCAAGCAACAGCAACTGGCTTGTCTCGAC
>JAAEPD010000191.1 GCA_024222455.1 Aureispira sp. | reverse complement strand
TTTTTTTGATGTTGACCTTTATCAAAAATGGGTTTTGTAAGAATAAAATAACCTTGAGCAAGTTCTTGTTTTGGGAATATAATTTAATAATATATTAAATTCTTATCCATCTTGTTGATTGTAGTGGTTCTTATAGTGAGCAAATATAGGAGGTAATAGCTCCACCCATTTAGTAGGTATAAACGAATAAGAATTGTGTATTGGTATGTGCATAGATAAAATTTTGGGGTTGATCAATCTGACTTACAAATTAAATAAAAACTTTGGGTATTGAGTTTTTTAGTGTCAAGTTTTAGCTTTTTGTTACCGTTAGAATTCTTAAAAATAGAATCTTCTAATCAGTTTTATCCTTATTTTTCTCACAAAAATTTAGCCGTTTTTCAAAACAAGGTGTACCTTCGCTGACCTAAATGATAAAGTCTATTATACACTCATAAAATACGTATCTACCATGAAAAATACGCCATTGCACGACAAACATGTAGCTTTAGGTGCCAAAATCATCCCTTTTGCTGGCTATCAGATGCCTGTTTCCTATGCAGGAATCGTAGAAGAACATAATACTGTACGTAATGCAGTAGGTATGTTTGATGTATCTCATATGGGGGAATTTATTGTTAAAGGAAAAGAAGCCTTACAATTAGTCCAAAAAGTAACCAGTAATGATGCCTCTAAACTAGAGATTGGAGATGTTCAGTACTCTTGTTTGCCTAATGCTACAGGAGGTATTATTGATGATTTATTAGTTTATCGCCTACCAGAAGATAAATGTGCTGAAGGCGAACAAGCTTTTATGTTGGTGGTGAATGCTTCTAATATAGAAAAAGATTGGAACTGGATAGCTGAGCACAATCAGTTTGATGCTAAAATGACCAATATCTCTGATCAATCAGCTTTGATGGCGGTACAAGGCCCTAAAGCGACAGAGGCCCTACAGTCGTTAACAGACATTGATTTAGCAGGTATGAAATACTATACTTTCCAGAAAGGTACTTTTGCAGGAGTAGAAAACGTATTAGTATCTGCAACAGGTTATACAGGTGCTGGTGGATTTGAGATTTATGTAGAAAACAGTGATGCTCCTAAAATATGGGATGCTATAATGGAAGCGGGCCAACCACAAGGTATCCAAGCCATTGGTTTGGGAGCTAGAGATACACTTCGTTTAGAAATGGGTTTCTGTCTGTATGGTAACGATATTGACGATACAACTTCTCCTTTGGAGGCTGGATTAGGTTGGATAACTAAGCTTAAACAAGATGCAGACTTTGTAGCTAAAGATATTCTCATTCAACAAAAAGCTAATGGTCTAGATAAAAAACTGGTAGGTTTTGAAGTACTCAACAAACGTCCTGCTCGCCAAGGTTATCCTATTGTGAATGCGGAAGGTGAGGTAATTGGTAGAGTAACATCTGGAACAAAATCGCCTACTTTGGGCAAATGTGTTGGGATGGGTTATGTAGCCAAAGCTTATAGCAAAAAAGAAACAGCTATTTATATTGACATTAGAGGTAAACATATAGAAGCTAAAGTGACTCGTCCTCCTTTCATAAAAGGATAAAATAGCCAAAAACGATTCAAAACTGTCATTAAGTCACTCGTTTTCACTGCTTTTGCGCCACTATGACTTGAAAATTGGTTCGGAATGGTAGTTGACTCTATTGGAGTACACAACACAACCATTTTTTTAATATAGAACTAATTTTAATTGTAAAGTGGCATTTTTAGTTGAATTAGAGAACGGACAAGCTTTAGTTGTAACGAGAATAAAATGATTTATAATAGCAAAATTAGTTTCTCAAAAACTTGTATAAACTATGAATAATCAAAAATTTAGTCCTTTTGGAATTGACTTGGACAACATTGCTCAATCCATTGACGACTTTATAAATAACACCAAAATCAATGATATTTTTGGCAGCGATTGCACAGCTAAATCACCAGCAGTTAATGTTATTGAATTTGAGGATCACTTAGAACTAGAAGTTGCTGCTCCTGGCTTAGACAAATCAGATTTCAACCTAAGCGTAGAAGGCGATATGCTAACTATTGAAGCTACAGGAGAAGCTAAAACATATAGCGACAACGTTAAAATCAAAAGAAAGGAATTTAACTATTCTACCTTCAAGCGCACATTCCGATTAACGGATAGTTTTGATGCACAACGCATCAGTGCCAAATACAAAAAAGGTATTTTGTTGGTGACAGTGCCTCGCAAAAAAGATGAACAAAAAGACACTATCAATATAGAGGTTTTTTAAGGTAAATTTTCATTAAGTTTTTTTTGTCCAACTTATGGACAAGGTTTTAGAGTTAATTAAATAGGATGATAGTGCTGCAGAGATGCAGCACTATTTTTTTGTTCCTGTAGCTGCGAACAACTTCCCACCTATCTTAATTTCATTTACAGGTAAATACTCTTGATGAAAATTATCTACTTTAGGCTCTAACGTTTGCCAAATTTTGCGATTCATATCACCTCTAGCTACCATTTCTACCAACCAAGTATTAAACCGCCTTTTATCTGCAAAAGCATCCATAATTACAATCCTTCCATTTTCGTTTAGCAAACCAAGCATTTGGTCTAACACACGCTCCCATTCCGGAATTACAGACAAGCCTAGAGTGCAAATTATACGATCAAAAGATAAATCTTTATTTGTTTTTTCTTTAACAAATGAAGTTGTCAGTTCCCTAGCATCAGCTTGAAAAAGACCTATATTCTCCCAATTATTTTTATCAATAGTTGACTGTGCTTTCTGTAGCATTCCTTCAGAAAAATCAGTTGCCCAAATCGACACCTCTATATTAGTTGCTTTTATATGCTTAAAATTTGCTCCTGTTCCGCAAGCCACATCTAGTATGGTTTGGTTTGGTTTTAAGTCTAGTAATTCTACCGCTCGTTGCCTGCTTTCAAAGTAGAGCTTCTCTAAAGAACTGTCATAAAAACTAGAAAAAAGATTATACCATTTCATAAGAATTATATTTATGTATGTATTACAATTCCACAAAACTAATTGATCCCTCTCTTAATTCCTTTGACTTTTATCAAAAAAGGATTTCCTTCCGAATTCTACTCAAGGTTTCTTGTGTAATTCCTAAATAAGAAGCGACCTGTCCTAGAGTAGCTCTTTGCAACAAATGCCTTTCCTTTTCCATTAATTGAAGATAACGCTCTTTAGCAGACAAACACTGCAATGAATATATTCGCTCCTCTTGCCAATTGTAATAATATTCTATAATTTTTCTTCCTAAGCGCTCTATTCCATGAAACTCTTGATAGAGCCTTTCTAAATCCTTTCTCTCAATAGAGTATAATATTGCATCTTCCTCTATTTGAATATTTTCACGACTTTGTTTTTGTGTCATAAAACTATAATATGAGGTCAGAGCTTCATTCTCAAATGCGAACCAGTTGGTGACTTCTTTTCCTTTTTTGTATGAGAATGCTCGTGCTGCACCTTTTTCTATAAAATGCACCTTATTACAATATTGTTGTTCCTTTATTACAAAAGCTCCTTTTTCAAGCCTTTCCTTTTTAAAACATTTATAACAAGCCTCTAACGCTTCTTTAGGCAATAAATTAAGCTGCTCTACAAAATTAAATGTACTCTTAGTATTCATTGGTTTCGACTAGTTTTAAACATTTTGCATAAAAATATAATTTTTTATACATTTCTTAATATTTATTACTTCGTTTCCACCTCCAAACTATGCTCCCCTTTCAAGGGCAAAACGGTACTATAAATCACCTTTCCAAACTCATCCTTAATTTGGATAGACACTTGTTCCTCTCCGTTCAGCAAGAGTTGATGCTTGGTCGTAGTTGTTGTATTATTATTGGGTCGAATATTCACATTATTATTGGGATTAGGACGAGGTTTAGGAGTTGTTTTAAGCTCTCCATAAAAAGCTAAATAACAATCATGTTTATCATCTGTTCTTAAGGCAGTTCTATTTTTATCATAAAACACAGATGTTTTTCTTGATTCAAAACCTCCTGCAATACACAAACTGCCCTTATAATAGGATATGCCATAAACTGTATCATCATTAACAACTTGAAACACCCATTCAAACTGGCCATCAGCACTATATTTCACTAGCATTATTTCTTCAGCAGGAGCAACCTCTTCTGTTGACAAAGACTTCCCTCCTATCTGAATACGACCACTATACAGAGCTTCCATATAAATATTATCATCCTCATCCAATTGCAAAGCTCCACCACTATCTACATAAGAGCCACCTTCTCGTTTGGCCCATTGCAAAGTACCTTTACTGCTGTATTTAGCAATAAAAACATCGCTACGTCCCCTAGAAGATAAAGAAGTAGAAGGACCAAAACTAACACCTCGACTTCTTATAAAACCAGATAGTATTATATTGTCCTTAGCATCTACAATCAGGTCACTAATCCAATCAATAGAAGTTCCTCCAAAAGATTTGCTCCACAGCAACCGTCCTGAAGCAGTATAACTTGCTAAAAATATATCATCGCACCATCCACTAGCTCCTGCAGATTGATGTACTTTATAATTATCTAAACTCAACTTTCCTTTATAATTCCCCCCTACTGCAATATTCCCATCACCATCTACATCTACCAATAAATCTACCAGAGTATCATCGCTACTCACCAAAAAAGAACTTATATAACGACCATCAGGACTATAGGTTGCTACTATTCCAGCATCTGCCCCTTTCAAATTTTGGCGAGTATCACCATTTAAGTCGATCCACTGACCAGACCTAAGCATAGAAGCAGTTAAAGCTACAACCAAATTCCCTTCAGGAGTTAAAGCTAAATCACTCGCTGTTACTCCTGTGTTACCACCTATTCCAAAAGCATTTTTTAATTTCCCATCATAATCATAAGTAGCTACAAAAACACCTTCAGCAGATTCATATTTAGGAAGATATTTAGTGTGGTTAGGCGATAAATCTACATCAAAAGAATGCTCATAACCTCTATAACCGCCTGCTATATAAATATGCCCCTTTTTATCACAAATAAGTTGGTTTGCACTTGCCCATTCTCTGTTATTGCTGCATTGCATCCACTCTAACCGTCCATTGGGACTATACTTTGCCAGAAAAAAATCTCGTTCCTTTCTCGCTGCATCTATTCTAGCCCCTTGGCCTTCTCCATCTGTGACAACTAAAGATGTAGACCCTGTATAATTAGATTGAACACCATCTAACTTCCCTGTCACATAAATATTCCCATATTCATCTTGTGTCACAGCAGCTATTTGCTCAGTAACCTCAGCTTCTCCCGAAATCTTACTTAACCACTGCATTTTGGGTGCTTGTGCATAGACACCACTAACCACTAGACATAGCAATGCCCATGTATTCATTAATACTTTCATAAAAATTGTGTTTTAATAAGAAAAACTATTGCAGTAAACAAGCTAAATGAGTGGTGAGTATAATCTGTGGTGGAACGATTACTCATGTGGGTAACCTTCTATTTTTCAACTAACATGCCAAAATTACTATACCCATGCAAACTAAATTCATAGGCGTTTGTTTCTCATTCTAGCTTAGAGTTCTTAATTTTGATAAAACTTTAGGGGTGTTCTATTTTTAGAACTGAGACAAAACCCTCAATACCTGATACAGATAATGCTGACGTAGGGAAAAGTTTAAGAATTGTTGAATAGGTATTTGTTGCCTTATCACCTCCTTTCTTAGCACCTTCTCCTATCTTAGTATTAGAACTATCAACTATACATTATCAACTATCAACTACATTATCAACTATCAACTACATTAGTTATGACCATTTGGGCAAACCAACAAGCATACAATTATGACACTGCTCCTAGCCTATTACAACTGCTCACAGATCTACAAAAACAAGAGCAAACAGGTATAGCTGTAGCAGTCAATCAACAAGTTGTCCCAAAAACAGATTGGGAGGCAACCACATTAAAAGACAACGATAAAGTTATTATTATAACAGCCACACAAGGAGGCTAATGTTACAATTTTTAGTCAAGCTACTAACATATAACAATTATGAAAAAAGATAGAATACCAAGTCAAGAAGTCATCACACGTTCACCTTTTCCTAGATCTGAGAAAATCTATGTAAAAGGTCGCATCCATGAAGATGTAAAAGTTGCAATGCGTGAGATTAGTCTAGACCCAACCAAACACCAACTAACAGGCAAGATCGAAGAAAACCCTCCTGTAACAGTTTATGATACAAGTGGACCTTATACTGACCAGAATATAGATATCGATATTACCAAAGGTTTAGCACCTCTTCGTGCCAAGTGGATTATGGACAGAGGCGATGTAGAAGCTTTGGATGGTATTAGTTCTGAATATGGAAAAGAGCGTCTAGACAATGAAGAGTTAGATTGGCTACGTTTTCCTAACCTAAAAAAGCCGCTTCGTGCTAAAAAGGGCCAGAATGTAAGTCAAATGCATTATGCCAAGAAAGGAATTATTACACCTGAAATGGAATATATTGCTATTCGTGAAAACCAACGTAGAAATGAACTAATGCAGCAAGGCATTGAGTTTAAGCAGCATCCAGGAGAAGATTTTGGTGCTAATATCCCTAAAGGGTTTATTACCGCTGAGTTTGTACGTGAGGAAGTAGCCAAAGGTCGTGCAGTTATCCCTTCCAATATCAATCACCCAGAGAGTGAGCCAATGATTATTGGTCGCAACTTCTTGGTGAAAATCAATGCCAATATTGGTAACTCTGCTGTCACTTCAAGTATTGCCGAAGAGGTAGAAAAAGCTGTATGGGCTTGCCACTGGGGAGCGGATACAATCATGGATTTATCTACAGGCCAAAACATCCACGAAACTCGTGAATGGATACTTCGCAACTCTCCTGTTCCTATTGGTACAGTACCTATTTATCAAGCACTAGAAAAGGTAAACGGTGTTGCAGAAGATTTGACTTGGGAGATTTTTAGAGATACTCTTATAGAACAAGCTGAGCAAGGTGTTGACTACTTTACGATACATGCAGGAGTACTTTTACGATACATTCCAATGACAGCCAAACGTGTTACAGGTATTGTATCTAGAGGTGGTTCTATTATGGCTAAATGGTGTTTGGCTCACCACAAAGAGAGTTTCTTATACACTCATTTTGAGGAAATTTGTGAGATCATGAAAGCTTATGATGTTGCCTTCTCATTAGGAGATGGCTTGCGTCCGGGTTCTATTGCCGACGCTAACGATGCTGCTCAGTTTGCAGAGCTAGAAACACTTGGAGAGTTGACTAAAATAGCTTGGAAGCATGATGTACAAACTATTATAGAGGGTCCTGGCCATGTGCCAATGCATATGATCAAGGAAAATATGGAAAAACAATTGGACCACTGTGGAGAAGCTCCTTTCTACACTTTAGGGCCTTTGACTACGGATATTGCTCCTGGTTATGATCATATTACTTCTGCTATTGGAGCAGCTATGATTGGTTGGTATGGTTGTGCTATGCTGTGCTACGTTACGCCTAAAGAACACCTAGGATTACCTAACAAAAAGGATGTTAAAGATGGTGTAATCACTTATAAGTTAGCTGCACATGCTGCTGACTTAGCAAAGGGACATCCTGGTGCTCAATACCGTGATGATGCTGTGAGTAAAGCTCGTTTTGAGTTCCGTTGGTACGATCAATTCAATCTTTCTTTAGACCCTGATACGGCCAAAGAATTCCACGATGAGACCTTGCCTGCTGATGGT
>JAAEPD010000190.1 GCA_024222455.1 Aureispira sp. | reverse complement strand
CCTTGCTGCTTTGGCATCACCATAATCAGGCGCATTATCTCTAATATACTCTAGTGCTCTTTCTACGTTAATTTCTTCTATCATATATCACCATTCGCATTTACACCTGTAATAAGTCCTTTGTTTAGTTTTGCTTGGAGGTATATAGCGGATTCTTCAGATATAGCAACATCACCTGTAGGCTGTATGTAATATGTGCAATCATATCCCCAAGCCCTCTTTAAATGATTAAAATGCATGTAGTATTTTAGTTGCTCAGCATCTTCCCAATCTACAACAAACTCATCCTTCTTATTCAATCTTATTGCGTGATTATTGATAATTTCTTGTTGTACACGTCTCTTTCCTGCTTCTATTGCTTTTGCTTCGGTTTCGTATTCTACGCCAATAATTCGACAATCATCCGTAGAATTGCCACAAATTGCTTCTGCGAACGCTTCTAAATACCAATCTCCACCCGTACACTCTAGCATCGGTTCTTCTGTTATCGGTGATTCCTTTAGTTTTAACTTTAACTTTGCAAGCTCTGATTCTATTCGGTTTATATAGTTTATTGTTGATTCGTCCATTTTGTTCTCCTGTCGATTTTATTTGCACATATAGCTGTTATGTATACAAGTCCTAGTGTTAGAAATGCGCTAGCCACTACTCGCAATAATGATAATAATGATAAGTGAATATTTATACCGTTCATAATTTCCATGATAGTGTAGAATGCAAACCCGTATGTAAATAGAAACGATATTAATGTTAGTGCTATGTATATTAGTTTCATTTATTCCCTGCCTCTAAAACATCAATAATAACTCTATCTAAGTCACTTTGAGCCTGTTTAGTAAGTGGATGGTCT
>JAAEPD010000189.1 GCA_024222455.1 Aureispira sp. | reverse complement strand
TAGAGAATCCCCCTAGCCCCCTTTAGAAGGGGGAGTTTTATACACACAATGTATTTGCATACTTTATTCCCCCTTCTAAAGGGGGCTAGGGGGATTTTTCTTAATCTAATTTCACCTTTACTTGATCTCCATCAGGAGTCAACCAAATATATTCTTTTACACTTTCGTTGCCTTTTAGGTTGACTTGCACTTTTATATTATACAAAAATTGTACAGCAGGTTCCACTACTATAGGATTAACTACAATATCAAATTGATCATAAGATACTTTGTCATAATACATTGTTCTAGGCTTGCGCAATTCATTGACTTTGCCTTTGCTGCTTCCACTTGCTTCACGGCTGAGCGCCATACTTGAAAAAGCTTGATAGCTAGAGTAACGATTGGTTGGGAAAACTACTTTTTTGTCTTCTGCAATTATTCTATAACCAGACTCTAAATCAACGCCCAACTCATCTACATACAGCTCGATCTGTTTAACTAAATTGGCTACTGATTTTTTGCGCAAGTCAACATAAACAGCTTCTTGGTTTTCTACAAAATAGTCCACTTTCACCAGATCATAAATCTCATACTTAGCAGCTACAGACAACAACTCACCCAACATAGAATGATTGGTAAACCTGATATGAATATTTTGTTGCATTTCAAACCCTTTTGGTATCTCGTTGTATGTTTTGCCAAACACCTTTTTTTCCACTTCTACTTCGTAGAGTGGCACAAAAGAAACCATATCTAGATATAGATTGCTTTTAGGAACTCCTACTTCTTGAGCTTCTTCTGCAAAACCATTGTAGCGATCATTGAGCAGTTTATTAGCCTCCTCTATGGTTTTTCCCATTTGAGTAATATTGAATATAGCCACATAAGCATCAGCTTTCTGGTTGCTCAAGGCTTTCACACTCAAAGTAACCGTTTTGTTGTTGGCTACATAAGCATTAGGAATTGGTGTCTGCACCTTATTGGGGTTGGTAGTATAGTCTGAGTTGGCATTGCCCTCATCATAATTAATATTTCCAGAAGATTGAGCTGTTGCATTGAATATTAAGCCCAAAAAAAACAGTAGTCCTAGAACCTTTTGCATAATACTTAGTGTTTTGGTAGTTGATTTTAGCATTAAAATCTAAAAATACTAAAAAAATACTTAGCTAGGACTAAGGTTCTAAGAGCATTTTTTGAGATCCACCCCGAAAAAACTATTTTTGCAGGGTGAATTATCACATTTTTCTTAATTTTTCAAATCAGTACCCACTTATGGCTACAGATCCAATCGAACAACTGGAGCAAACTTTAGCAGATATTAATAATTACCAAATTTCTAACTTAGAGGAATTGGAAGCTTTTCGTATCAAATATCTTGGTAGTAAAAATATACTTAAACCACTTAGTGGTTTAATCAGAGAAATCCCTAATGAAAAACGTAGAGATTTTGGACAACTATTGAATAAGGTAAAAAAAGCAGCTCAAGCTAAATTTAATGAAACAAAAGAGGCTCTAGAAGACGCTGTAGCATCTAATGTAGAGTCGATTGATCTTACTGCTCCAGCTGAGCCGATCGAATTGGGTGCTCGCCATCCTGTGTCTTTGGTTATGAACCAAATGATCGAAATTTTTGAGCGTATAGGTTTTGTGGTAGCTGAAGATAAAGAAATAGAGGACGATTGGCACAACTTCACGGCACTTAATACTCCGCCTGATCACCCAGCAAGAGATATGCAGGATACTTACTATTTGATGAATGATCCTCAACGTCTTTTGCGTACGCACACTTCGTCTGTGCAAGCTCGTACAATGACTACTTCTAAACCACCTATTCGAATAATAGCACCAGGACGTGTATACCGAAACGAAACTATTTCGGCACGTTCACACTGTCAATTCCACCAAGTGGAAGGGTTGTTTATAGGAGAGGATGTGAGTTTTGCTGACTTGCGTCAAACACTTTACTATTTTGCAAAGGAGATGTTTGGAGCATCTAAAATTCGTATGCGTCCATCATTCTTCCCTTTTACAGAACCTAGTGCTGAAGTTGATATTTGGTTGGGAACAGACACAGAAGACAACCGTCGACTTACTAAAAATACAGGTTGGCTAGAGATTTTGGGTTGTGGTATGGTTGATCCTGCTGTACTCGAAAACTGTGGAATTGATACAGAAAAATATTCAGGTTTTGCGTTTGGAATGGGTGTAGAGCGTATAGCTTTGGCAAAATATGATATCAACGATATTCGTTTATTGTTTGAAAACGATGTGCGTTTCTTATCTCAATTCAAATCAGCAGCTAACTTCTAAACTCTATCCATTATGCGCTTACTAACATTTGCTAGTCTTCTAATCTTATCCACTTTTTTGTTTAGTTGTGAAGAAAGTTCTAAACAACTAACACCAGAAGATGCTGCTAGAGGTTTCTTTACAGCATTGGCCGAACTGGATTTTGAAACAGCCAAAACCTATGCAACAGAAAGTACTCAGCAAAGCTTAAAGTTGATAGAAGTGGCTATGAATATGTCTAGTGAAGAGGATAAAGCTGAGCTAAAAAAGCAGTTTGCTATAGAGATAAAAGAAGTGACTTGTGCAGAGGTAGATGGACAGACTAGTTGCAAAATTTGCTGTGATGCCTCTGGTGGTGAAGCACCTGTTAATATGGTTCAAGAAGACAACAAGTGGTATGTCAATTTAGAAATGGCACTCTAGGGTTATGCGAATCATTAGCCCCATAGGTATTCTATTGCTGATTGGATGGCTTTGTTTTAAGCTTTTCATACAAGCTATGCCTGTTAGCTATACTGCTGAATATAAGGCTATCCAAGAAGGATTAGCTTTTAAGCATATTGTCATGCAATCTCCAGAGGAAGTTGTAGCTATCTATATCAATGCTTTTCAAGATTTGGATGTTGAAACAATGGAACTACATTCTAGTGAAGCTAGCAAAACCATGCTTGACCCTATAAGAGAATTCATGGAATCACAAGATCAGAGTCAATGGATTCCAGAATCGGAGAAACAAGTTATTACACCAGAAAGAGTTATCTGTACAGGTGATGAATTTACGATGGTTTGTGATGTCTGTTTTGATGAGGATAATTGTGAGGGTAACTTGAACTTAATTCGTGTTAATAATCGTTGGTTACTTAATGTTACTAAAGAAAACATGAGTAAAGGTCAATGATGTTTAGAATTTTCAGTTATGTAGGTATTGTACTATTAAGTATATTTTTATTGTGCTACAAATCCATACACAACCATTTTATCAACTTTTCTACTGAATCTGATCTTGTCCAAAATGGTCATGCATTTAGATCTAAAAATAGTCCTGAAGAAGTATTGCAATCTTATTTAAATTGTATTAATACCTATCAAATCAATAAGGCAAAAGCCTATGCTACTCCAGCTACTGAAGATATGTTGACTGCGATTAGTAAACTATTAGAAGTGATGCCTGAAGATGAATTTGAGATCAAGCCTGTGATAGAACTCAATGGAATCAGTTGTGTGTTGGGAGATACTACAGCAATATGTATAGCTTGCGATGTAGAAAATAATTGCCAAGAGAATCTTAGGTTAGAACGCACAAATAAAGGGTGGAAGGTTCAGATGGAGAAGGAAGAGGTTTCAATCTAAAGCTTCAATATCTTGATAATCTATCTAATAGTATTCTAAATAATAACTAAATCGTGCATCCAAAAAAAAAATAACCTATATTTGTACTCCTATTAACTTTGAATAATCATTTATTTTTTATAAACTTGATTACCTAATTTTATTTTTACATAACCTAAGAAAAAAAAATTTGATGAAAAAATTAAGTCAATTACTAATGTTGGTAGCTGTTGCTTCTTTTACTTTTAGCTGTGGTGGTGGTAGTGCATCATCTCCAGAAGATGCAGTTGTTGGATTCATGAATGCTTTGCAAGATCTTGATTTCGGTACTGCTAAAGGCTTTGCTACTGATGATACTAAAGAAGCATTAGATGCTATGCAAAAGATGGTAGACATGATGCCTAAGGAGCAAATGCCTAAAAATGAAGACAAAAAGACATTGACTAAAGACAATGTAAAATGTACTGTTGATGGAGATAACGCTAAATGTAAAATGTGCGAAACTCCTGAGAACTGTGAAGAGCAAGAATTAACTGTAGTGAAAGATGGTAGCGCTTGGAAAGTGAAGATGAGCAAAGAGGAAATGAACAAGAATCCAGGTTAGTCATTTATCTACTAAATGAAAAAAAAGCAGGTGCTACCATATAAGGTAAGTACCTGTTTTTTTTGCATAAAACAGTATTTTACACACATTCTAAATACTTATATCTTATGAAGAAATCTTATTATACTTTTTTGATTGCTTTATTTGCCTCTTGTATTTTTGCTAGTTGTAGTAGCCCTAAAACAGCTGTAGTAGGGTTTATGAACAAAATGCAAGACATGGATTTTGCTGGCGCAAAAAAATATTCATCAGAAGAAACCAAAAAACTTTTAGGCTCTTTAGAAAGTATGATGGCTATGATGCCTAAAGAAGAAATGCCTCCAATAGAAGATAAAAAGATCATTACAAAAGATTGGGTCAAATGCAAAACGCAAGGTAAAGAAGGTACTTGTCAACTTTGTGAAGGCGACGATTGTACTGATGATCCTATAAAAGTAATCAAAGAGCAAGGCCAATGGAAAGTTCATTTGGCAAAAGAAGACATGAATAAAGAAGAACCTATAAAATAAATAATATAACAATGAAACGTATTAACCAGTTTTTGAGTATAGCTATATTAACTCTCGTATTTTCAGCATGTGGTGGAGATACATCGACTCCTGAAGCTACTTTAGCTAATTTTTTGAATGAACTACAAGACATGGATTTTGCTGGCGCAAAAAAATATGCTACAGATGATACCAAAGCAGTACTAAGTACACTCGAAAGCATGATGAAAATGATGCCTACAGATCAAATGCCTAAGGATGAAGATAAAAAAACAGTCACTAAAGAAAATGTCAAGTGTAAAGTAGATGGAGATAGAGCTCGTTGTGTCATTTGTATGGAAGGAGAGGTCTGTAGTCCAGAAACGGCTGCCATCACAGTGATAAAACAAGGTGGTTCTTGGTTGGTCAATATGAGCAAAGAGGAACTTAGCAAAGATCGTCTAAACAAGGAAGATATGAGTAGTGCTATTGACAGTGGATTAGATGAATTGGAGGATGAATTGGATACCAATTTGAATATAGATTCATTGACTGGAGAGGTGACTAATATGCTAGACTCTTTGGGTGGCGAACTCATGGAAGCGGTAGATTCTCTAGTAAATGAGCACAAATAGGCCTTAGCTTAATTGTTATTTATCTAAACTTCATATTTTATGTTACGAATTGCTTTGTTTTTTGGAGTTTTAGGGCTGCTCATTTCTTGCCAATCTTCGCAAGCTTCAGAGCATAGCTCTGCTCAAGTAATAGACTCTAGCTCCCAAGTTAGTTCTACAGATCTGGCTATAGATACTACACCTATACCTGTTCAAGATTCTGTGGCGTGGTTGCTTCGTCAACGTATGAGTTATTTTGGAACATCTGGTGAGCAAAAACCTTGTGATGTATTGCCTTCTCATGAATTAGGCATGCTCCAAGAAGGTGATATTCTACTAAGGAAGGGATATGGTGCTGTTAGTGACTTTATAGCCCTTTATTTAGATGAAGAATATACCATTACACATTGTGGATTTGTATTGCTGAACGGGTATGATGAACCTCATATATTGCACACTGCCTCTAGTGATGAAGTAGATGGTATGTATGCTGAACCAATTAGTGATTTTGTAACAGCAAGCCAAGAGAAAACATTAGCTGCTGTGCGCCTAAAAAAAGGAACAGCTACACAACAAAAAAAGGTGCTCCAAGAAGCCAAACGACTATTGGCAAAAAAAGTCCCCTTTGATATGGCTTTTGATGACTATGATACTACCAAAATGTATTGTGCTGAAATGATGCGCTATGTCTTTATGGAAGTTTATAAGGAAGACTTGTTGGATGATCGTGCTCAAGAATATGGCTTAGATGTTATCCATATGAGCAATTTTTTCAATCCCGAACGATTCGAAATTATATTTAACCATAATGCTAAATAAACGTGAACTAAGGATTAGAAATTAAGCAGCTTTATGTTGAACATTAGTTAATGAAGGATAATAAATAGCTGGTTTTTTATCTAAATATTGATAGGCAATTAATCCAGCAAATAAATGAGAAAAG
>JAAEPD010000188.1 GCA_024222455.1 Aureispira sp. | reverse complement strand
CAGGAATTGTTTTAAAGACTAAAAACGGAGTAACTATTCCTGCTAGAACTATGGAGTTTGGATTTGATATAAAATCTAAATTACTAATAATACCCAAAGGATCTGATATAACATTCTTAAGTTTTGTAGATGGAAAAGATGGCTATAAAATGAAAGCAAAATATGGGTTTGCAGGAATGAATGCTGTTGATAAAAACATTGTTGTTGATGGCGTAAATGAAGCAGGTTTATATTTAGGTTGCTTTTATTTTAGCGGAGATGCTCAATACGAAAAACTAACTTCTAGCAACCAATCAAACGCTGTTTCTAGTGAAGAATTAGGCAACTATGTTCTAGGTAGCTTTGCTACTATTGATGAAGTTATTGAAGGACTAAAAAAGGTTACTGTTGTTGGATCATTCATTGATGTTATAAAAGGCGAAGCGCCTTTCCATTATGCTGTTACAGACGCTTCAGGAAGATCTGTAGTTATTGAATACACAAAAGATGGGTTACAAATTCACGAAAACACTGTAAATGCTGTATGTAATAACCCT